>DASULB010000387.1:0-8057 GCA_036278455.1 Chitinophagaceae bacterium
TTACAGGGGACAAAAGCTTTTTAAGACAGGCCGCTTATCCATTGATGAAGGGAGCGGCCCTGTTCATGCTTGACTGGCTGATTCCTTATCAGGGTCATCTGGTGACGGCTCCTTCCACCTCACCCGAACACGCGTTTCTCATTAACGGCAAACCAACCGGCACCGTGAGCATCGCCTCTACGATGGATATGTCTATCATCCGTGACCTTTTCTTTAATACGATCCGTGCTGCTGAGATGTTGGATACGGATCAGGTTTTTCAAAAGAAACTACAGTCGGCCTATCAAAAACTATATCCTTTTCACATCGGGCAGTATGGTCAATTGCAGGAGTGGTATAAGGACTGGGATGATTCCAGCGATCACCACCGCCATATCTCCCAATTGTATGGATTATTCCCGGCGGATCTTATCTCACCCAGGCGAACGCCTTTATTGGCCGCGGCCGCAAAGAAAAGTCTGGAGATGCGCGGGGATGGTGGTACGGGCTGGTCAAAAGCATGGAAAGTAAACTGCTGGGCCAGGCTGGAACAGGGGGATCATGCTTATAAAATGCTCAATAAGCAACTTTACCTGGCCGGCCATCGCCACGATGATCCCGATAGCCGCGGTGGTTCTTATCTCAATCTGTTTGACGCGCATCCGCCTTTCCAGATCGACGGCAACTTCGGTGTGACCTCAGGCATTACGGAAATGCTGCTGCAAAGCCAGGATGGCGCCATTTATCTATTGCCGGCGTTGCCGAAAATATGGGCGAAAGGCTATGTGAAAGGACTAAAGGCAAGGGGCGGCTTTACTGTACAGAACCTTGAATGGACAGATGGGACCCTAAAACAGGCCAGGATCCTTTCCGCGCGCGGCGGCCTGCTGAGAATCAGAACGAAAGTGCCGGTACAGATAAAAGGGGCGCAAAGCAAACGGGTGGCAGAAAACACCCCGAATCCCAACCCGTTCTTTCAGACACCGCCATTGGAGAGGCCGGTCATAAAAGACAAGAGCAAAACAGAGACCTTATCCCTTGATAAAACTTACCTGACGGATGTCAATACAAAACCCGGGATGGTCATTGAAGTTATAGCGGATCAAAAGGATCAAGACAACTGATCGCTTAAGCAATAAGGCGCAATACGATAAAATACGACACAAATAAAAAACCAACCATGGCATTACTTCTTTCCAAAAACAACAGGGCTATTTTTCTGCTATTCCTTTGCGCGGTTTTCACAGGAGCGTCGTCCTGTCATACCCAGGGAAACGGAGGGAATGATACGCCCCTTGACACAGCCGCCCTTTTAAGCGCCGGCAGGGTTCGCGACAGCACCGCCGCTGCAGAAGCACTAAGCACCTGGTGGCGCACATCCATGCAAAACCATGACAAGCGCATCGCCTGGTGGCGTAACGCCCGGTTCGGATGTTTCATGCATTGGGGTGTCTATTCCGGCCCGGGAGGCGTGTGGAAGGGAAAACCGGTACACGGCTATGCAGAGCACCTGATGCGCATCGAAAAAATTCCACTTGCGGAATATAAAACCGAAGTAGCGGACAAATTTGATCCGGTTTATTTTAATGCGGACCGCTGGGTACGGAGGATCAAGGCCGCGGGTATGCGGTATCTCATCATCACGGCCAAGCATCATGACGGTTTCGCGATGTACAATTCCGATGTGAGCGGTTATAACGTCGTTAAGGCGACACCCTGGCATCATGATCCCATGAAAGACCTGGCCGCGGCGTGCAAAAAATATGGCATCCATTTTGGTTTTTACTATTCCCAGGCCTTTGACTGGCAGGATCCGAACGCGCCGGGGAATGACTGGGATTATAACAATCCGGGCGGCGACAAACATTTGTTTGGCGGGGTTCACTGGTATGACCTTCATCCTGATATGTTGAAGCGCATCAAAAAATATGTCAACGGGAAAGCCATCCCGCAGATAAAAGAGTTGATCCGTAAATACCATCCTGATATCCTGTGGTTTGACACACCCTCCAAGCTGCCCTTCTCCGAAAACCTGCGCATCCTGCAGGAGATCAGGAAAATAGACACCACGGTGGTCATTGATGGCAGGCTGGCCAATTGGCACGGGGACCACTTTGGTGATTACCTCAGCACTTCCGACAGGCCCAAAGAGTTCTTCCCCGTGAAAGGTGACTGGGAGGCCATTCCAACGACCAACGAATCCTATGGTTACAGCCGGATGGACACCCTGCACAAACCCGCTTCCTTTTTTATACGCCTGTTGGCTAAAGCAGCTTCCAGGGGTGGAAACACACTGATGAATATCGGTCCGATGGGAAATGGGAGGATCGATCCGCGGGACACGGTTATTCTTTACGGTATTGGCAAATGGATGAAAGTAAACAGCACCAGTATCTATGGCACGCTGGCCACACCTTTACCATTACAACCCTGGGGGGTATCTACGTTCAAAGACGGCAACTTATACCTGCAGGTCTTTCATTGGCCTCCAGATGGGAAACTCATCGTGGGCGGGTTAAAGAGTGATGTATCCAAAGCTTTTTTGTTGGATCACTCCACCCAGGATCTGCCGGTCAAACGGCTTAATGACAACGATATCGTGATCAGCGTGCCTAAAACAGCACCGGATACCACGAGTACGGTCATCGTGTTGAAGACCAGGGGAGCCCTCCAAACGGACAGTGTCCGGTTGTTATCAACAGAGAACATCAACCGGTTACTCGCTTTTGACAGCAGATTGCATGGAAGTGGATTACGCTATGGCGACGGCAAGGCCAAGAAATATTATGTTTATCACTGGAATAAACCTGGTCAGTGGATGAGCTGGAACTTTAGGCTGAACAAGCCTGCCACCTTTAAGGTGCTGATCAAATATACCACCGACAACCATAACAAGGGCAGCAAATATTCCATATCTGTTGCAGGGCAAACTTTAGAAAAAACGGTACAGTTTCCCAAAAGAAAATCGAATATCTATACCGAAGATCTGACTACGATAAAGGTTCCTGCAGGACAGCAGCAGCTTGTGATCAAGCCGATAAATATCCCGGGAGACGAAGTCATGAAATTATTTGAAATCAATTTAGTACCGCTTCACTAGCCATTATTAAAATAAGACTATGAAAAAAACATTGTTATGTTTAGGCATCCTGTCACTCACCCTGCCAATCGTCAATGGCTGTAGCCACCACAAAGACCCTTCCCTGAAAGAGGAGGTCATGGCCTTCCGCAAAGCGGATATCATGAAACAGGCCGCCTGGGCGATGCAGCAAACGCCTGAAACCATCACCGATACCACCTGCCCCCGTAGTGCGGGTGGAAAACACGATTTCTATTCTGAAGGCGATTATTGGTGGCCTGATCCTAAAAATCCCGGAGGGCCTTACATCCAGCGCGACGGCGAAACAAATCCGGAAAATTTTGTAGCCGATCGTCACGCCATGATCCGCTTCAGCACCATCGTCGCCGACCTGGCAGCGGCCTACATGATTACCCATGACAAAAAGTATGTGACGCAGGCACTCAGGCATATCAACGCATGGTTTGTGGATACGGCAACGCTCATGAACCCTAACCTGCAGTTCGCGCAGGCCATTCACGGCAGAACGAAAGGACGTGGTATCGGCATCATTGACACCATTCATCTGATGGAAGTGGCGCAGGCCATTCACCTTTTTGCAGAGGCGGGGCTTATTCCTCCCGGTCAGCTGGCGGCCATTAAGTCCTGGTTCGGCGATTATGTGCGGTGGATGATGACCAGTAAGAATGGCCAGGATGAAATGAACGCCAAAAATAATCACGGCACCTGCTGGGTAATGCAGGTAGCTTCCTTCGCTACAGTGAACAATGACACCGCTGTGCTGAACTTCTGTAGAAACCGGTATAAAAAAGTTTTACTGCCACATCAAATGGCGGCGAACGGTAGTTTCCCACGTGAATTGAAGAGGACCAAGCCTTATGGTTATTCCTTATTTAACCTGGACGCGATGGCCACGACCTGCCAGATATTAAGCGACAACACGCATGATCTCTGGAAATACAGTACCCCCGATGGAAGAAGCATTAAAAAGGGCCTCCAGTATATGTTCCCTTACGTAAAGGACAAAAGCAGCTGGCCCCTTCCTCAGGATGTGATGTACTGGAAATACTGGCCCGTAGCCCAGCCATTTCTGATTTTTGGAGCCGTCGCTTATCACAACGAAAACTATTTCCAACTCTGGAAAAAATTAAAGCATGACCTTACCGTGCATGAGATTATCCGAAACGTACCGATAAGGCATCCGCTAATCTGGTTAAAATAGACAGTATTCCAAAAATAAGATGAATAAGATCAAACAGTTCCTGCCGCTGCTCATAGCAACTGCAGTGGTCACCTTATCGTTCAGATTCTCCGGAGACCCTTCGTGGCAATCCAGGTTCGTCCAGCTGCAAGCCGGTGGTACGCTTGCCTATACCCCCGATGACAATGGAAATATCATTCCCGATTTCAGCAGGGTAGGCTATTTCCAGGGCGACAAGCCCATTCCTGAGATTCCTGTACGCATCACCGTCGGACCCGCCAAAACGGGCAGCAGCCAGCAGATCATTCAAAACGCCATTGATCGGCTATCACAAAAAGCACCGGACAGCCATGGCTTTCGCGGAACCATCCTTTTAAAAAAAGGTATTTATGAGATCCCCGGAACCTTGCACATTAACGCCGGTGGAATTGTGTTAAGAGGTGAAGGGGACAACCCAGATGAAACAAAGTTAGTCGCGACCGGAAAAGGGAAAAGGACCTTGTTGGAGATCAGTGGCAAAGGGCACGCCGAGGAGGTTCAGGGCTCCCGCGTTAAGATCACTGATCATTATGTAGCCGTAGGGACTTTTTCATTTCACGTGGCGGATGCGTCCCGCTTTAAGCCAGGAGACGCCGTGATCATATACAGGCCGGGGACCCAGCGGTGGATCCATGATCTGAAAATGGACCAGATTATTCCCCGGAAAGGGACCCATCAATGGACGCCACAGGAATATAATCTTCGCTTTGAGCGCAGGATCACCAAAATTGAAGGAAACCGGGTTTTTATTGACAACCCCATCGTAATGGAAATGGAAGATAAATATGGCGGCGGTTTTGTTTATAAATACAATTTTGATGGAAGGATACAGAACGATGGGGTGGAAGATATTTATTTCCAATCAGATTACATGGGTGACACCGATGAAGATCACGGGTGGATCGCTATCGGGATGAATGCCATCAAGAACGGCTGGATACGCAGGGTAACCTCCAGGTATTTCGGCTATGGGTGTGTGGAATTGCAGCATGGCGCCACACAGATCACGGTCGAGGATTCAAAATGCCTTGATGCCAAGTCCATTATTACGGGCGGCAGGCGATACTCCTTCTGCAACAACGGGCAACTAAACCTATTTAAAGATCTAGCGACGACTGAAGGGCGACATGATTTTGTAACGGGTGCACGCACCCTGGGACCAAATGTTTTTTATCATTGCACGGCCCGCCGTACACATGCCGATATCGGTCCGCATCATCGCTGGTCTGTCGGAACCTTATATGACAATATCAACACCGATGGCGAGATCAATGTACAAGATCGCGGCAATTGGGGCAGCGGCCATGGCTGGGCCGGGGTCACCCAGGTCATCTGGAATTGCAAAGCCAAAAGAGCGGCGGTCCAAAACCCATGGGTGTCGGGAAGAAATTATTGCATCGGGTTGATGGGCGGCAAATATCCGGGTCGTTTTGATGATCGTCCCGATGGGGTATGGGAAGGCCAAAACAAACCCGGTTTAAAGCCCGTTTCTTTATATCTGGCGCAATTGAATGCAAGGAGACAAAACGCTCCCCTGCCAAATAAAAAGAGATAAAACGTAAAAGGCGGGAAGTGGGATTGCAGCTTTACTAATGGGTCATTTAGTAATCCAGGGCATTATTAATGGTATAGCTGACGCCCGGATATCCCAATATCCGGCGCATTAAGCCAATCTGACCAAAAAGGTAGCTTTCACGGTCAATGGTCATTCCGATCATGTTCAGTTTATTTTGTTCAACGAAATCCACTTTCATCCCGATCTCAATGGGTTCAGCCAGTGTTTCATCACTGGTTTGAACAAGACGTTTATATACTTTTGGAGAAATGGTATGCCACTGTGCTTGTAGTTCCTTAAGCGAAGGATACTCCAGGCTTTCATCCAGTGCTTTTGCCATGCCAAACAGATGATCATTCGGATCCACGTCGGGGATGCCTATTGTGCCCGCCAGCCAATAACGGCAATTCACGAGGTTTCCCGTCATCCATATGATATGATTGGTTCTGCCCTCAATGCGCGTGAGGACATCTTTCTGTTCAATTCCGTCAAAAAGATTATCAAATATCTGGCTGTGCATCCTGAATGCCGGGATGATAATGTCCAGCTCTTTTGAATTGGGGCGATCCATTTTGTTTAGTTTTATTTATTTCAGATTATTTTTTGTCAGTAATATTTACCATCCACTGCACATTATATTTATCTCTTAAATCCCCGTAAATGTCCCCCCATGCCTCTTTTTTAAGTTCATGCCCCACCTTTCCACCGATACTGAGGGATTCAAATAGCTGCCGGAGCCTTTTTTCATCCGTTCCGCCTATGGCGAGACTTATTTTACCGGTTCCCAGCACTTCATCGGCCGGGGTATCGCTGGCCATCAAAATAACATCTCCGGCGTTCAGCCTTGCATGCATAACACCATCTTTCATGGCCTCCGGACAACTCTTATCTACTTCACCAAAGGTCTGTATAAAGAGTTCACCACCAAAAGCCTGCCGGTAAAACTCCATGGCTTCACGGCAATTACCATCAAAGAACAAATAAGCATTTACTGTTACGCCTTCCATTTTAAAAAAGTTTAAACGATGAATGAATATTACAAAAATAGGGGGAAAAATCGTTAACCAAGAGGGGGAAAAACGGCAATATAAAGGTCGATTGCGACAAAGTGATCGTTTCGGAAACCTTCCTTGCTTCTCACCAAGCCCAACAAACCTTAAGCTATACCTATTGACATCTTCGAAAAAACTTATCAAAAAGACGCAGACTGCTATTTAGCAGCTTTATGCCCTCTTTAAATTAAACTTTATGATCACTATAAATGCGTCATGGCGACCTCATCAAATTTTTCCCGACCTCTATATTTAGATAATCTTATTGCTATTTACCAAAATTACAACTGAAGAAGATTTCGCCAAAATACCGAATACCAATTTTTGGTACCTTTGTAGAAAGTTTCTGCTATGGCAAAAAATACTTCAATATTATTGGGCGACTATTTTGAGAAATTTATTGGTAAGCAAATTAAATCGGGAAAATTCTCCTCTTCCAGTGAAGTAATTAGAGCGGCTTTAAGGCTATTCGAATTTGAGGAAAGGAAAAAAACGGAACTGATTAAAGAATTAAAAAAGGGTGAAAAATCAGGATTTGTCTCAAATTTTAATCGAAATGAATTTTTAAATGGTCTTCATGAAAATTATTCAAGTGAGCAATGAATTATAAAATAAGTAAAGAAGCTTCACTTGATTTAGAAAATTTTTGGGGTTACATTTTTGAGAATTGGTCAATTACACAAGCTGATAGATATTACAATTTGGTAACGGACGAAATCGAATATATTTCTCAGAACCCTAACTCGGGAAAAGATTTTGACAAGGTGAGAAAAGGATACTTCCGTTCAAAAGTAAAGTCCCATTATATTTTCTACCGAATAATCCAGCATGAAAATGAAGTTGAAATCATAAGAATTTTACATCAACGAATGGATATTGAAAGCAGACTGGACGGCTAAACAAATGATCTGGCGGTACACAACAAAAGGTTTTGTGTAAGGTCATTAATATGATTATGGTATCTTTTTTATCCGAAGTAACATAATCTTTTGCCAAAGAAATAATATAAATGTAGTTTTATTTGGTCTATAGAGATGAGTCATTATCAGAAGAAATTATCAGTAGGTCAGGTGCTTGCCCATATCAGGCAAAGTTTCGGGCTGAACAAGCAGACAGTGGGTAAGGCAATGGGCATGAGTGGTACCACCTATC
>DASULB010000388.1:0-3659 GCA_036278455.1 Chitinophagaceae bacterium
CCGAGGTCAGCCAGGCGCAGACCGGCAGAAGGTCCTGCCATGTACTGGCAAAATTCCAATACGATGAGACTTTCCAACGGTTTCATGAGACAGATGCGTGATAAAGGTTATTTAATTGGTGCAAGGTTTCTTTTTCCGGGCCACCTTTGAGCAGGTAATCCCTGACGATATCTCCGGCCTGGTCCTGGAAATCAATGTAGCCATTGTACCGCGGGCGGAGGTAAGCGCGTTTCAGGGCGGGCAGGGTGGCTTTGAAAAAGCCCGCACATTTAAAGTTGGCATAATAATCCGTCCAGGCCAGGTAATGAGCCGGCTGTCCGCCATTTTCAAAATAAAGCGTTTGCTGGCAGGTGGCCGAACTGATGTATCGGATGTATTCCATGGCAATATCGGGGTGGGCTGTGTGACTGGATACGGCGATGCCCGTGCCGCCCAATGTGGAGATAAGCTTGCGGTGGTTGTCCAGAGAGATCAGGTCGTGGAAATTCAGCCGGTGCGCCGCATATCCTTTCCTGGAATAATTTGAATAACCATACGCAAAAGGACAGTACACAAATTCATCGGTTTCAGCCATCATCTCATAGACCTTTACGGGATTCCAGTCAAAACAGCGTGGGTCTGTTTTTTCGATCAGTCTTTTTAAAAGCCGTAGGGATTCGGCGCCGATCTCACCGGTGACGACTGCTTTGTCGGTGCTGAAAGGCCTCTCCCCCAGGCTGGCGCAGAACATGTAAAAATGCATCAGGGAATCAATGGCAATAGCGGGAAGGATGACCCTGCCGGTAGCTGCCATCGCCAGCAACTGGCTGTAGGTCTTGGGGGGCTGCAGGTTCATCCGGCTGAGCAGGTCCGGGCGGCAGGCAGCCACCGGGGTGGCTGCATCGATCGGAAAAGCCCATTGGTGGCCCTGGTAAGTATAACTACTGTAAGAAGACCCCACGCTATAGGATGCGAGTTCCCGGGTAAAAGCGGGGGGTAGGTGCTCATCCAGCGGCAGGATCACCTGCCTTTCGGCGGCTGCGCCTATCCAGGGATGATCCAATACGATGAGGTCATATTCTCCCGCCAACGCCACGATGGACTGGTCCGCGAATTCCTGCAAGGAGCGTTTTTCCCACCTGATGGTCACTTCGGGATTGATTTCTGAAAAACGCTGGGACGTTGCGATCATGGGCGTATAGCCGCGGCTGTGATCCCAGGTAATGCCGGTTAAACTTTTTTTACACATGAAGGATTTAATCTGCTATATTTGCAATAATTGTTCAAATATAAATATAATATTTATAAATGAAATACATTTTTTACCCATCTTTTATTTTTTATATAGGCAGGAAAGTGAATTCTTTCTATTTTTAAAGACATTTAAATGACTCCCCTCATGACTAAAAAGGCAATCAACAATCATTCTACGGAAGATGGTAAGTACCATGCCCCCGCGCTGGAGAAGGGGCTGGATATACTGGAATATATTTCTTTGGAAGCAAAGCCTTTGTCACAGACCGACATCGCCATCGGTATTGATAAAAATCCCAATGAGATCTACAGGATGCTCATCTGCCTGGAGCAAAGGGGCTATTTGTTAAGAGATGAGATCTCGGGCAAATACAGGCCGTCTCTGAAAATGTATAATTTATCGCACCGGCATTCACCCATTGACGAACTGCGTAAGGTGGCCCATCTTCCCATGGATGATCTCTCCGAAAAGATCCGTCAGTCCTGCCATTTATCGGTCCTTTACCATGATCAGCTGATCGTGATTACCCAGTCCCGCAGCCCGGGGCCTATTGCGTTATCCATCGAAGAGGGCAGCCTGTTCCCGCTCATGAAAACAGCCTCCGGCAAGGTGCTCCTGGCCTTCATGGATGCAACCGAAAGGTTGGAGATCCTCCGAAAAAATACGGAGTTTACCGCTTACTCGACCAGGAAGCAGCAGAAGTTCCTGGCGTCGCTGAAGGAGATAAAGGAACAGGGACATTACATCACGGCCAGTGACCTGGCCAAAGCGGTGATGGATATTACCGTTCCCATCGGGGATGAAAAACAGGCCATTGCTTCGCTGACCATTGCCATGCTCTCCATGCAGCTGGATGCATCCCTCGCCTACGGGGAGATCGTGAAGGCCGCCAAACAGACGGCCGATAAGATCTCCACCAACCTGGGTTTCAAGTTCAGTCATTAGCGGCGGTGCTTTTACGGTTTATTCACGGCGTTTGTTTATTTATTATTTCGAGCTTTACCATTAATTAATGAAATGGACCGAAAACTCTTATTCTTCATTTCAAAATGGATTGAGGATCCGGCAGAATGTACTAAACAGATGTCCGGAAAAAAACGTAGCCTGGTATTTAAAGCCTTTATAAGAGTTTATTGGGTAGAAGATATCAGGCTGGCTGTCTTTATCATTTCCCTCACTGCTATAAATGCAGGTATCCCGGGTTGCAGTGCACTTTGGGGATTTTATTTAACTTTGATGCAAGGCTGAATGTCTGGGCATCTCTTCGGTTCAGCGCAAATCTTTGACCGTTATAGGTTACAGGCAATTGATCAAGACGTAAAAAGGACATGAATATCCACGCCGACAAAACGCAGGCGAATGAAAACAAATTGGTCTCGAATGCAGTTTCTCAACAGCACAAAGAGGATGAGTCTGTTTTCCAGTTTGTAGACAACAGACCTGAAGCCATCGCCCGAAGAAAGTTACAAGAGGTCGCCCGCAACAGTAATCAGGTAAAGCAACTGAGCGCTTTTCAGGAAATGGTTAATAACAATCCGCGAGTTAAACAGGCTGCTCAGTTGCAGGCGTGGGCCAATAATTTCACCCAGGATCAGCAACCCGTTAGGCAAAATGAAAACAATACGGGTTTACCCGATAAATTGAAATCCGGATTCGAAGGTCCCTTCGGCTTTTCTATGGATGATGTGAAAGTGCATTACAACGCTGAGAAACCGGCTCAGTTGCATGCGTACGGTCATATGAAAGGAAAGGAAATTCATTGTGCGTCCGGGGGAGAGCAGCATATGCCTCAGGAACCCTGGCATGTTGTACAGCTGAAGCAAGGGAGAGTGAAATCTACTCCGCAGATCGGAGGGGCAGTAAACGTGAATGATGATAAAGGGCTGAAGATAGCGGGTGTAACGGGAAATAAAACTGCGTTGTATGAAGTAGCGGATAAACAGGGAGAAACAACTATAAGGAAGCCTTCAGCGGCATCTACAACCGTACAACTCATGATCACAAACGGTAGAAAAACATTTCCGACTACGTGGAAAGGAATTGCGCGTACCGGAGATCAAGAGTTGATATCCACAGCCAACGCTTTATGGAAGTCTTTGGAATCTATAATTGGTTCCGGCGTGGATCGGGATAAATTGGAGCAGGCCTGGAATAAAGTGGCCAAGGATCCGAAGCGTAACTTTGATATAGTTGATAACGGGAGCCAACTCGGTACGGAAATCTTGAAAAAATATAGCCGGTCGATACAAGCCAGATCGCAATTCCAAAGCAGGGACAATGAGGCCCGGACTTTGATAAGACCATTGATGGATGTGGATTCTTCCTTTTCATTTGCTTCGAGTGCCAGAAATCCCATGGTAACACGTGACGATATGGAAGAGATCGAATTTGACCCCGAAACCCCCAGACCTATGCGGCTGGCCAC
>DASULB010000389.1:0-7305 GCA_036278455.1 Chitinophagaceae bacterium
TTATACCATTACAATCACCGGTGATATGGGCGCCCGGCTTGTGCATATTGACGCTATCGGCGTGCAAGGGAATAAGATCCCGTCAGAGGATAATATGTAATGTCAAAGAATAATCAAGGCTTTTTAACATCATTAAAATCAAACTAAAATGAAAACCAAGATCTGTTTCACCATCGCGTTGGCGTCTGCCATGCTGGTTTCATTCAACAGCTTTGGATATCAAAAAAATACTGATGCAATAGCTTTTAATTTATCAGTAACCAATCCTTCTGATAAAGCATTTGAACAATATGCCGCTTTACAAAAAGCATTAGCCATTGATAATGCGGCTACCGCTCAAAAAGCAGCCAAAGGGCTGGTTGCTGCGCTAAAGGAGATCCCCGGTTCGGCAGACGCAATAAAAGCGACCACGGCTATCAGCCAGACAAAAGATATTGCAAAGCAAAGAAAAGCTTATGCCACATTAAATGAGGCCATCATCAAGCTTTTTAAAGCGCATAAGCCGGAAAACGTGATGCCTTATATTCATTATTGCCCGATGGCAAAGGCCTACTGGCTCAGCGATAGTAAAGACATCCACAATCCTTATTTCGGAAGCAAAATGCCTTCCTGCGGAAAAACTACAGGGATGATCATGTAAAAAAAGCCGCAAAAGCACAAGGGCACTAAGAATCAAAGGAATAACAACACATCCTTTGTATATCCTCGCGTCTTAGCGTCTTTGTGGCAAAAAAATAAGGCATTATGAAAAAAAGACAAATAATTAACCGGCATTTTACATCAAAGTATATTGGTGACCGTATTACTCAGCACGGCTGCCGGTAGTGCCTTTGGGCAACGTCGTGAAAAAGAATATTGGCTGACCATTAAGGAGCAAAAGGCAAAATGGCGCCCGGATGGTCCCCGTCGCGGCAACCATGAAGTGATGATCCGCGGTACTTTTGCCAATTTCGGGATTAAAAATAACCAGGAAATGGGGTACTTCAACGCCTGTACATCCTATGCCTTCTTTGGAAAACCCCTAAGCACATACTGCAGGGTACCCTCATTTTTATAATACTCAATTTCCACTTACTTGAACTTTGTTTTTGAATTTCCCTGCGAAAAACCCCCTCCCGGATAATTACTCTTATTGGCTGCCCACCACTTATTTGCTTGAGTATGGTTTTTAAATGCTCCAACATACGTCCAAGTTCCACCATTGGGTTTTACCCAATAATACTTGTCTCCTTTTAACTGAATGGGTTCATTCCCTTTTTTCTGAACAATTGAACGTTGTTGTGAAGTATAATTATTTGCTATCTTTTGCGATTTTCGCTGAGCAATGGCTCCGGATTGACTTTCAACAAACTGAAAAGCTCTTCCCCCCATTACGTCCGCCTCCTTCTCCAATCCCTCATTATCATTAATTGATACGCCTTTTGCCTGCAGTGTAGGTCGTACCCTTCCCTGACTCTGTTGTACCACATGCCAGGCTTCATGCGGCAGATGCCTTTCTTGCCCCGGGCCTATGTGAATATCGGTTCCCTGAGCGTAAGCCAGGGCATTGAGTTGTGCCGGTTGGGAAGAATTGTAATGCACTTTCACATCATCCAATGCAATCCCGGAAAGATTTTCAATACCGGTTTTCAGGTGGTCCGGCATGCCGGTTCTGTTAACAGCTGGAGCGGCGGAATCTTCTTTTTTTTGCAGGAAAGGTCTTCCCGCCATGCCTTTCATTTGTCTTACAGACTTCATCTGTAACTCTTCTTCGGGTGTGGCAAGTTGTGTCGCAGCCTTCATTTGCAGCCCTTCTTCTTCCTCTTGAGCAAGTTGTATAGCAGGCTTCACCTGCAGGTTTTCGCCCTCCGGATGCTTTCTCTGTAAAGCGGCTACTGCCGAATATGTGACCGCATGTGACGCAGTATGATCCGCAACAGCCCGGCGTGAAGAACCGGATGATTCAGGGCGTTTATAAGTAGTTGTCATAAGTATAAAGGTTTAAGTAATTATTCATATAGCGCTATTGATGTGAGTCATCATTCGTAAAGCGCCTGTAAAGTACGATAGTTTCTTTATTTCTTCATAAAAATGATATGGTAATGACATTAAAAAAATTAATCCGATAAATAAAGTTCGTTCAAATCCTTTGATGCTTTTTGTATTTTTATTCATGGCACAGGATATCGCAAAAATAGCCAAGGTAGCAAACACGGTTAGCATGGCGATATCGTTCAATACACACCAATCAAGGCAAATCTGGGTGGCTCGGGCTGGTTCTATTGACCAGGATCAGAAAAGAAATAACGTCAAGCTAAATATATCCCAACGACTAAACCAGTACCTGCAAAGCCGGTGGATTTCAAAGCGAGCCCCTCCCGGCTTACAGCTTATTCATTTAGACATTACCGGATTACCTCAGGTGTACACTGATCCCGGCATTCGCTTCCACTGTACTGATGTTTTTGATTTCGTTGTAGGCAAATGGTGCATAATTGTATTTCACGCCGATATTCACCTTTACCGGCGAAGTCTTGCCGATGGGGATCCGTACCCCTGCCATGGGACTTACACTAAAACCCACCTTATTGGTTTTGTCAACGAATTCACCCCAGTACTTCTCATAGTTCACATCAGCGACGCCAACCCCTAATCCGACATAAGGCTGAACACCCGCTTCGCCGCCGTGAGGCGTGAATACAATGGTAGGCTGTATGGGGATGAGTTGCAGTGTATGGGATTGCACGGCAGAAATGGAAGTGGTCTTATCCTCATAAACCTGCCGCGGGATCTTTTGATAATAATTATAAAAGCCTACGCCCAATCCCGCTGCAATCTTCGGATTAAACTGATACAAAAGGGAGACATTCCAACCGGCAAAGCTGGTTTTGTCAGCATAGTCTTTCAGGCTGCCCAATGGTTGGGACACAGCGTAATCCAGGGTCAGCCAAAGCTTCGAATCCCTGTTCCGGTAGACGTTGGCCTGGTCCTGGTTCTGATTGTGCTCCATATTCTGCTGCAACCTTTGATAGGGGTTTCTGTATGGGTAGGGGTAACGGCGGAACTGCGCGTTCGCTGCCACGGCACTTACTGCCACAAGCAGCATGGTGAACGCTATTTTAATGATATTTTTCATGACTGATAACTTTTACTGGTTTCACGATTATTTTCCACTTTTCAGATAAGGTGACTGGTCAAATACCGCCTTTACCTCGGTGGGATAATTACCGGCATTCAATACACCTTGCCCTTTCAGCGTGGCATTCCACACGCCGACCAGCTTTTGATCCTTCTGGGCGTTTTTCAGGTCAATTGCATCAATGGTCAGGATATCCTCCCGGGTCTGATAATAGCCGAATGTTGGTGGAAAATAATAATCATAACCACCGTAACCCCAGTAATTCGGATTCCAGTAGCCGGGCGTATCCCACCAGCTATAGGGGTATTGAACGACGTTCAGGTAAGCATTGGAAACCCGCGTTACATTGATTCCCAGGTCGGGTTGCTGGTCTTTGTTCACCAGGGTGTATCCCCTGTTTTCCATCTGGGTCTTGATGAGTTGTAACAAACTGGCATCATCACTGGTGAGTTCACGCTGTGATTGCTGATTGTTTTGAATGACCGCCACGGAGTCTACAATACTGAAGGTGTGAAAGGCCTGAAAATCAGCCGTGCTGTCCCGGTTGGTGATGTATATCCGGCTTTCCTCAGCGCTGAGGTTATTCAGGGCATTTTTTCCACAGCTGCTCATGAAAATCAGGAGCGCCGAGAGGGCCCCGAAAATAGCTGTATAAGATAGTTTTTTCATGATCTTAAACTTTTAAGGTTTTCTATATATTTATCTTTAGCCGTCAATATTTTGCTACCGGTTATTTTATTGCTTAGTTTACCTCTAAAACGTTTATTCGATAATTTTGTTTTGCCGGCAATGCAATGCCAGCCGCCATTCACGTTAAATTTTTTGTTAATTTTTTTAAACAACGTTACCTTCAATACATTATTCACTAAAACCCTTAAGGATTCATATGGCAATGGAAACGATTGATGTAAGACACCTCACAATAGCGGATTATTTAGACCTGAAAGAATCCATGATCGCCGCCTATGCCGAAATGGGTGGAATGTACTGGCAGGAGGAAGCCATGCGACGGCTGATTCAGACCTTTCCCGAAGGACAGATCTGCATCACGGTAAACGATCACGTGGTGGGTTGCGCTTTATCATTGATCGTGGAATATGGAAGATTTGGGGACAAACACACCTACCAGCAGATAACCGGTCATTATACTTTCAGCACCCATAACCCCAAAGGCGATGTCCTTTACGGAATTGAAGTATTCATCGATCCGAATTTCAGGGGCAGACGGCTGGCACGTCGCCTCTATGATGCCCGCAAGGCTTTATGCGAAGGTTTGGGACTGCGCGCGATCGTTGCCGGGGGGCGTATTCCCAATTACGAAAAATATGCGGGTGAGCTTTCCCCGCGCGAGTACATTAACAAGGTGAAATCCAGGGAAATTTACGACCCCACCCTGACCTTTCAGCTTTCCAATGACTTTCATGTCAAAAAGATCCTAAGAGATTATCTTCCATCCGATCGGCAATCCAAGGGATTCGCTACGCTGCTTCAGTGGGATAATATTTATTACGAGGAGAAAAGCAACCTGATCCGCCAGATGAAATCAACCGTGCGCATCGGGCTGGTGCAGTGGCAGATGCGTCCCTATAACCTGGAAGGCTTCTTACAACAGGTGGAATATTTCGTGGACGCCGTGAGCGATTATGAATCAGACTTCATTGTTTTCCCCGAGCTTTTTAACGCGCCGTTAATGGGGGAATTCGATAATCTCAATCCCGCCGCGGCGATCCGCGGTTTGACAAAATACACGGATATAATTTATAAAAAATGCATGGCGCTGGCCGTTTCCTATAATGTAAATATTATCGCCGGCAGCATGCCGGTACTGGAAGGTAAAGATTTGTACAACGTCGCTCATTTATGCCGCAGGGATGGCACGGCAGATAACTACTACAAGATACATCCCACGCCCTCCGAGGTCTATGACTGGGGAATGAAGGGAGGGAACCACATTGGTGTATTCGACACCGATTGCGGCCGCATCGGCATACAAATTTGTTATGATGTGGAATTCCCGGAAGTCGCACGACTGCAGGGGCTGCAGGGAATGGACATTCTTTTCGTACCCTATATGACAGATACGCAAAACGGTTATAACCGTGTCCGTTGCTGCGCCCAGGCGCGGGCCGTTGAGAATGAATGCTATGTGGCGATCTCCGGGAATGTAGGCAACCTTCCCAAGGTGAATAATATGGATCTGCAATTTTCGCAGTCGGCCATCTTTACCCCCTCGGATTTCTCCTTTCCTGTAAATGGTATTAAAGCTGAGGCTACGCCCAATACCGAAACGATCGTCGTGGCCGATGTCGATTTGATCCTGCTGAAGGAATTGCATGAACTCGGCAGCGTCAAGAACCTCAAGGACAGGCGAACGGATCTGTACGAGCTGAAATCCCTGGAACCGCAGGTACAGCAGGGCGTCTCAAAGATGACCACAAAACCAGCACCATAGACGGACCACCAGTTGCAAGAAGAAGGGGTGGTTTTTGCATGACAAATTACCTGTTTTGAGTGTGGCCCCCGGCCTCATTTTCGGTTCACCTTTTTGGCCGGTGTTTTAAGCGGCGTTTTTACCTCAGGGGCCGCTGATTCCAGCCTTGCCCTTCTGAACAATTCATAAGCCAGTCCCGCCAGTATGAGCAGGATCAGGACAACAGAGGAGATACCGGATATTTTGGCGCCGGTAAAAAAGGTCTTGGGATGGAATTTGAACTCGATGGCATGTGTACCCGCGGGTATGAGAAGGCCGCGGAATGCGTAGTCCACCCGAAGAATCGGGGTTTCCTTCCCATCGATATATGCTTTCCATCCGGCAGGATAATAGATCTCTGAGAAAACCGCCAGCCCTTTTTGTGCATTGGTAGACTGGTATTGCATGTCATTGAGGGAGTACCGGGTTAACTGAATATGAGCAGCTGAATCGGGCGAAGGTGAAAAGCCCTGCAACTGTGTTTTAAAAGAGGTATTCAGGATCGCCGTTTCCCCTGGCTTAAAATGACTCATCCCCAGTATTTCACTATCGGCGTTGGCTGCCCAATGGATGTTACTGACAAACCATGCGTTGCCCAGGGCCGCGTTATTCTTAACGGGGGCGCCGTTCGGATTAATGATAAAATACTTTGTATTCAGCAGATTAAGCACCGGAGAGCTGCTGAATACCGCCATGGAGGAAGAATCCAGCGCCTGCTTACCCTGCAGGGCGGAACCAATGCGCTGGATCTCCGGGCTGATCTGATAATCGATCAGGTCCTGATAACGCCATAATTTTGCAGGGCTGTAACCGCCCACCGATTTATGGAAGTAGGAAGTGATGGCCTCGTTGAAAATATCGGTTGTCAGGTTAAGCACACGATAATCGGGATCCTTGTCCTGCATGATTTGCTGATCGGCCGGCGTGGGTTGAATCCTGTTGACAAATTCTTCAGCAGGCGTATAGTTGTCCTTGTTCAGGTAACGGCTGTCCACCTGGAAAAGATCAAAGACCAGTAAAATGCTGACGATGATAAAAAAGGGGAGGGGCTTGATCTTTTCCTTGATAAGGGCCCATAAAGCGACGAATAAAAGCAAAACCAGAATGAGGGAACGAAAGGCATCCTTGTGTAACAGGGAAGCACGATCCGCGCGGACAGGACCGCCCAGCTTTGCATCCAGTTGTTGCAGCATGGCGGGATTGCCCCCACCACCAAACATCGCCGCCAGTTTTTGTGCAATCGTGCCATTGCCGGCCGAATACCCCAGGATGGATGGAATGATCCACAGAAGAATAATCAGTCCAACGGTGATGTACAGGGTCTTTTTTAATCCATCCCAGACCTCCTTTTTGGGCGTCTTCCCCGTCAGCGTCTCATTCAGCGCCCAACACGCCATTAACACGAAAGTCAGTTGGGGGATCACCATCATCATGGAAGGTGCCCGGAATTTGTTGTAGAGCGGCAGGTGATAGAACAAAAAATCATTCAGTACCGGGAAATTCTTTCCCCACGACATCAGGATCGCGACCAGCGTCACGGCGAGTATCCACCACTTGTGTTTACTCTTCACCAGGAAAAAGGATAGGATAAACAAAAAACAGATGAGTGCCCCAAAGTAAACCGGCGTGGTAAAGGGTTGCGGCCCCCAGTACATCATCCTGTCGGTGATGGCCGCCGCTTGCTGTTGTCCGACACCGACCTGGGAAAGGGCCTGGA
>DASULB010000390.1:0-2387 GCA_036278455.1 Chitinophagaceae bacterium
CTTTTCAGGATAAAGGTTTTATAGTGAGCGTCGTGAAGAAAAGAAAGCATCGTAAAAAAGTATGCGGTGTTAAAGCGTTCAAATTATTTCAGGGGAACATTCAGTTTTTAAAATATAATGAGGATCTTAACCATGAACAAATTCATACGTAAGGGGACGGCCGGCATGCGTATCAGCGCGTCAAAGATTGTCTGCGCGGGTGCGCTTTTGCTGTCCGGATCGTTGTTGCCGGCCGCCGTATCGGCGCAATCAACTGCCACAACACCCTCCTCCACCACACTTACCCTTGAAGCCGGTCAGCCAGGCAGGACGGTCAGCCCCAGGTTGTATGGTCTGATGACGGAGGAGATAAATCATTCCTATGACGGTGGATTATACGGGGAACTCATCCGGAACCGCAATTTCAAGGACGACCCCAAAAGTCCCGATCATTGGTCTATTGTGCTGGAAAAGGGTGCGCAGGGTACCATGGTACTGGATCATCATCAATCCATCAATGAGGCGTTGACGGTTTGTTTGCGGCTGGACGTGCAAAACCCGGCCGGGCGTGCCGGCATCGCGAACAGCGGTTATTGGGGAATACCGGTAAGGCCCCATACCCTTTACCGGGGATCCTTTTACGCGAAGGATTCAGCAAGGGCCCCCGGAACACTTTCCATCAGTATTGAAAGTAACGACGGCACCCGCTCTTACGCGGCTACGCAGGTGAAAGTGAACGGAGATTCCTGGCACAGGTATACCTTTACCCTTTCCACTGCGGGGGATGTCAAACCGACCGCCGATACCCGTTTTGTAATCTCCACCGACAGGCCCGGTACCTATTGGTTCAACCTGGTGTCCCTCTTCCCGCCGACTTACCATGACCGGCCGAACGGCAACCGTCCGGACCTCATGAAGTTATTGGCCGCCATGAAACCATCCTTTCTGCGTTTCCCCGGCGGAAATTACCTGGAAGGGAATGATTTCTCCAGTCGTTTTCAGTGGAAAAAGACACTCGGCCCGCTTGACCAGCGTCCGGGCCATGACGGCCCGTGGGGCTACCGTTCCTCGGATGGCATGGGCCTGCTGGAATACCTTGAGTGGTGCGAGGATTTGCACATGGAACCCGTGCTGGCGGTATTTGCGGGATACACCCTTAGAAGGGATTATCTCACCGGTGAGTTTTTAGCGCCTTTTGTAAACAGCGCCCTGGATGAAATTCAGTATGTCATGGGTGATTCCACGACAAAATGGGGGGCAGTGCGGGCGCGGGACGGCCACCCGAAGCCATTTAAGCTGCGTTATGTGGAAGTGGGCAACGAAGACTTTTTCGACCGGTCCGGAAGTTATGCAAGCCGTTTCACACAATTCTATGATGCCATCAAGGCTAAATATCCCCGTCTTCAGGTTATTTCCACCATTAGTGAAAAGGAGTTGCGCCGTCTTGGAATCCGTCATCATGTAAAGGTGCCTGAACCGGATCTGATCGATGAACATTACTATCGCAATGCATGGCAGATGGAAGCAGACGCCGCTCATTATGACCATTACAGCCGCAGCGGGCCAAAGATCTTTGTGGGGGAATGGGCCACCCGGGAGGGAAGCCCCACGACCAATTTTGATGCGGCCCTCGGCGATGCCGCCTGGATGACGGGCATGGAACGTAATTCTGATGTCGTCGTGATGGCGAGTTACGCGCCGCTTTTCGTCAATGTAAACCCCGGGGGGATGCAGTGGAAATCCGACCTGATCGGCTACAATACCCTGTCCTGTTACGGTTCGCCTTCCTATTACGCGCAAAGCATGTTCAGCAACAACATCGGTGACAGGATAGTGCCGGTAGAGGCGACCGGTCTGCCGATGCAAACAGAGAAGCTTTCAGATGAGGACAAGGCCGCGGGAAAGACACCCGGGACCATACCCGCCTTATTTTATGTGGCCACCAAAGATACCGCTACAGGAATGTTGTTCCTGAACGTGGTGAATGTTCAGGGGACACCACGGACCATTCATATTCACGTGAAGGGAGGGGGCAAAGTGTCTCCCACCGGATGGTCGGTGGTGCTGAAGGCCGATGACCCTCACGAAACCAACAGCATCACGGATCCCACCAGGATCGTACCGGTTAAAACCGCCATGAAGAGGATGGGTAATAGTTTCAGCCATATTTTTCCAGCCTGTTCCATTACCGTACTGGAAATGAAGACAAGGTAGCGGCGTTTATTTTGCGTGGTCTGTGGGATGACATCAAGTTGGTTAAACTGAAGCCGGATCGTACCGGTATCGCTCAACAACAACAATGGTACAGGGTTGCTTTGTGGAATAGAAAATTTGGTCTTCCCGATAGGGTGGCAGGCAATGCCGCCATAGAAGGTTTCCTATATTTTTCATAAGCGACAATGTTTTTA
>DASULB010000391.1:0-4824 GCA_036278455.1 Chitinophagaceae bacterium
AGGTTCTGGCTGTGGCTGATGGCATGCCGGGTGGCTGCATCCTGGTAGTCCACATCGTACAGCGGGTTCAGGTCTTCATCAAACAGTTTGCCGATCAGGGCGGTCCGTTGGATCTTGGGGTCCTTATCTTTATATTTTCCACTCGCCCAGCCTGCCGGATCAAACTTCTGAATGTTCTGGTAGGCGATATCCTGGGTTTTCAGAAATTGCTCGGAATTCATGACCGGAAGCTTGCGGGCCATCATACCCACGCTTACATAACCGTTGTAACTTACCTGGCCGCCCTTTTTGCCGCGTTTGGTGGTGACCAGAATAACACCGTTGGAGCCCCTGGTACCATAGATCGCGGTGGCAGAGGCATCTTTTAATACTTCAATATCCTGGATATCATTGGGATTCAGCAGCCCGATGCCCTCTGTCCAGACAATACCGTCCACCACATACAAGGGGGCATTGCTGGCATTGATAGAACCATAGCCCCGAATCCGTACCGACGTATTTCCGCCTGGCTGCCCTGAATTGGTGGAGACTTTTACGCCGGCGGCTTTCCCTTCGAGCATCTCCTCGATGTTAATGGCCGGACGCTTTTGCAGTTCCTTGCTGCTGACAGAGGACACCGCACCGGTCAGATCGGATTTCTTTTGCGTGCCGTAACCAACCACGACCACTTCATTCAATCCTGTTGCTGAAGTATGCATGGTTACATTGATGGTGGTTTGTCCGTTTACTGCGACCTCCTGGTTCTCATAACCGATATAGGAAAATACCAGTGTAGCGTCATTGGCTGCTTCCAGTTGAAAATGCCCGTTGGCATCTGTCGCGGTGCCCTGGGTAGTTCCTTTTATCTTTACCGACACACCGATCAAAGGATTCCCATTTTCATCGGATACCACACCGGATACCGCAACGCGGGCGGATCTTTCCATGGAGCCGTTCGTAGGCTTATCAATGTTCTTTTTTACGGGAGCAAAAGAAATGCCTTTCTTTCCGTTATTGTAAGGAGAGCCAATAGTATGGTCGTTTTTTGTTTTGTCCTTTTTTAAAATATCAAAACCATGTTTGACAGAAAGGTTGTTGATGTTTTTGTAAGTAGCTTTATGGAGGGGTGTTTCGCCGCTCTTTGCAAATAAGGTATTAAACGCGATAAGCTGAATGAGAAAGCCGATCAAAAAATACCTGGAAAGCATCAGTGCTACATCGCATAGATTTCTTTTCATTATTCAATCTTGTGGGTTAGAAATAGTATCCCTGATGCCTGTGGATTTAATCCACAAGCAGAGACATTTTACGGGGTCTGCGGCTTAGGAGTTGCCATAATTTTGATTAGCTGGTATTATTGTGTAACATCTGCGGATTGTTTAGTGGTTATTATAAGATATTGTTTATTCTTTGGAATGGCTTTCACAGGTCACCGCCATCTTCTCTGACAACTTCAGTTCTCTGGTATTAATCAAATGCTGGTGTTGACCTGCTTCAAAGCCTTTCTCATAAAAGCATCTCAGTTCATACACCGTCTTGCCGGGCTCTGCTCCGCTTTAACCATTTAGCTATTTTGTTAGTTTATTTAATTTTTTGCCCTTCCTGGACAGATACCCCCGCTCAATTTAAATGCTTAATGCAATGACTGAATGACGTCTATAAAATGTCATTTATACAAAACCTCCTTACTCTGAAAAGCATGTTGCACTTTTCAGGAATGAGATGATGCATAAGTACTCCAACGTGAGATTTTGGGATTTGATTATTTTGGGGCAATTAAGATTAACATGCCTCAAAAGACGTGCCTAAAAACATAACTAGATAATACGGATTAACCGCTGAAAGAACGTGTAAAAAACAAAAGATCAGCGGGAACGCAGCCTTCGGGGAATAACCGGCTGACTTAGGTGAGAAGAATATTTTTATAATTTCAGGAACTTCTTATAATAAGGTTGCAGGATAAGGTTCCAATGTGTGGAAATTATGGTATATGGGATAGCAAGGCCGGGTTATTCAAAAACCCGGCCGAATCTTTTTCTATGATTAGAAGTTATTTTCCCGCCTCAATCATTTTTGTGGCGGCCGGCAGTCCCTGCGAGGTGGCCGTTAAAGTGATCGGCCCCTTCTTCCCTTTGGACTGAATAACTGCCAGGCAAAGCCCGTTGAACGCTTTGCGATGGTCCGCTTTAAAGGACGCGTGGTCCGTTTCGCTGCCGTTATCTACTCCCGCGATGAAACCAGGCCCCGACACTTTAAAATCAACCAGGTTGGCAGCATGAGGAACAAGGTTTCCTGATGCGTCGACGATCTTAACCGTTACAAAAGAAAGATCCTTGCCATCCGCATGGATGTGGTCCCGGTCTGCTTGCAAAACAATTTTGGCAGCCGGGCCTGCTGTATGGACCTCACGGGTAAGGACCACCTTCCCGTTTTTCCTGGAGACCGCCTTTAAGGTGCCCGGCTGATAGGGTACCCGCCACATAACGTGCATATCATCACCTTTTTTGCTGCGCGTACCCAGGGAGGTGCCATTTAAGAATAATTCCACTTCATCAGCATCGTTGTAATAAGCCCACACGTCCACGGTATCCCCTGCTTTCCAGTTCCAGTGCGGGAAAATATGCAGCACAGGGGTATCGGTCCATATACTTTTGTACAGGTAATAAGCATCTTTGGGGAAACCTGCCAGGTCGATGATACCGAAATAGGAACTGCGTGCGGGCCAGCCATAAGGGGTGGGTTCGCCCAGGTAATCAAATCCTGTCCATACGAACATCCCAGATACAAAAGCATGCTCCCGCACGGCCTTCAATACCTTCTCATGCGTACCGCCCCAGGGAACACGGCAGTTATCATAAGCGGAACAGGTGAAATCCGGGCTCATGTGATGGAGGGTGTCTTTTCTGTTCAAAGGCCAGATAAAGATACTGTCCGAGGGCATTTTATATTCGCCCCGAGTCTCCAGTGCCGAAGTGGTCTCTGTAGCGATGAATTTTCCACCGGGGAAATACTGGAAGAAATCATCATAGTGATCACTCCTGTAATTATGGCCGATCAGGTCCATGGCCCCTGAATGGGAAAGTGAATTGTTTTTCGCCTCGGGGTTGTTCATGGCCGAAGTGATGGGCCTGGTGGTATCGAGTGACCGGACGATGCCCCGAAGCTCCCGTGCAATGGAGGCCCCTGCGCTGTCCCATTGGTCAGGGATTTCGTTACCGATGCTCCAGATAATGACGGCCGGGTGGTTGCGGTCGCGACGGATCATGTCAGAGAGATCACGGGCGTGCCATTGGTCCCAATAGAGATGGTAGTCATATTTATTCTTTCCCCTTTTCCAACAGTCAAAAGCCTCATCCATGATCAGGATGCCCATCTGATCGGCCAGTTGAAGAAGTTCCGGCGCCGGTGGATTATGCGAGGTGCGGATGGCATTGCATCCCATACCCTTCAGTATTTGCAACTGGCGTTGCAGGGCCCTTGTGTTAATAGCCGAGCCCAGGCAGCCGAGGTCATGATGATCACATACGCCCCTGATCTTCAAAGGCGACCCGTTTAGAAAGAAGCCCTTTTGACTATCGAAACGGAAGTAGCGGATCCCGAAGGGGGTATCATAGCTGTCACAGGTCTTCCCCTCGCATTTTACGACTGATGTGGCTTTGTACAGCACCGGATCTGTCGTTGACCACAACTGCGGATCATCCACTGTCAGGTCCTGGGAAAAAGTATCTGATGCGTTGGCTGGTATTCGTTTGTCAACCGTTCCTTTCGCCACCTGCTTGCCGTCCTTGTCATAAAGAATGGTTGTCAGGGTGACATTTTTATCGGAAGCGTCTCCGTTCAGCACCGTGGTCCTGACCGACACGGTGGCCTGGCTGTTAGTTACCCTGGGCGTGGATACATAGGTGCCCCAGTGGCCCACATGGACCTCGTCGGTGGTGACCAGCCATACGTTCCGGTAGATCCCCGAACCTGAATACCACCGGGAATTGGGTTGCTTGGAGTTGTCAACCCTTACCGAAAGGACATTATCTTTATCCCCGTAATTCAGATAAGGGGTCAGTTCATAACGAAAAGAGCTGTAACCATAAGGACGATCACCCAGGTAGTGGCCGTTGATCCATACCTGGCTGTTCATGTAAACGCCGTCAAAATCGATGAACATCAATTTATCTTTATCGCTGGACGGGACCTTGAACGTTTTGCGATACCAGCCAATACCACCGGGCAACGCCCCTCCGCCTACACCGGCGGGATTGTTCTTGCTGAAAGCCCCTTCGATGCTCCAGTCATGCGGAAGGTTGAGCAGCCTCCAGGAATTATCGATGTAATCACTTTCTTTGGCTTCCGGTACGTCTCCCAGATGAAAACGCCAGCCCGCGTCAAAATCAACTCTTCTGGATGTTTTTTGATCTTTATTGGCGGACGACTGCGCAGAACTGCACTGTCCGACCATCAGCGCAGCCATTAAGCACATTAAAAAAAAACAGCTTTTTCGCTCCATGATCCCGGGTAATTGAAATTTAAAGAAATAATATTGGGCTGTTAAAGTACAATTTGTTCAACTTAAATAAAACTAAAAAATGACCAGTGCAGCATTTTTTTTTAAACAACATGGAAAGCGCGTAAAAATGACGCGCAGATGGATCCATCTGTAAATGAACTAAATTATCTGAAAATTATCACCTTTAACAAAAGCCCCAGCCGGGGTATTCAGGCTCCGGGCAGCCATCATCATGTGCATGCTGCCGCCATCGCCCTTCCATGCAAGGCCACCTATGAGCGCACCCGTCACTGATTTTTTCAAAACATGCTCGGGGATCGTTTCCGGCCAATGGCACAATTGTG
>DASULB010000392.1:0-5145 GCA_036278455.1 Chitinophagaceae bacterium
TTATCAGAGATATGGGTAAGGCCCATCACGGCCATCATGGTAAACCAAATCGTCATGATGGGGCCAAAATATTTCCCGATGAAATTGGTTCCGAATTGCTGGATGACGAACAGGGCGATGATGATGATCAGCACGATCTTCAGCGTCACGTCATGCGGCAGGTTCAGTCCTTCAATGGCCGAGGTGACGGTGATGGGCGGGGTGATCAGACCATCGGCGAGCATGGAGGCGCCGCCCGCCATGGCGAAAAAGACCATCCATTTGGCATGTCGCCTGATCAGGGCATAAAGAGAGAATATCCCGCCTTCCCCGTTGTTATCGGCCCTCAGGGTGATCACCACGTACTTAATGGTCGTCTGCAGCGTAAGGGTCCAGATAATGCAGGATACGCCGCCCAGGATCAGCAGTTCACTGATGGGTTTGCCCCTGGTGATGGCGTCAAAGGTATATAATGGGGAGGTCCCTATATCGCCGTATACAATTCCAAGTGCGATGAGAAGCCCTGCGTAGGAAACTTTTTTGAGGTTTGGTGCGCTCACAGAAGTTTAAAATATATATGTGGGGAGCAAAGATAGTCCATAAACTAATAATGGCGGGTTTTCCGGCAACAAAAAGCCTTCCGCGGTCGCGGAAGGCTTTTTGTACACATCTGAACACGAGCACCTTCCTAGTCAGGTTTTTTCCCCTCCAGGAACGTGTTGATCGTGCTGATCTCCGCTTGCTTGCCGTTCGCGGGTTTCTTTACGCTGTAACCCGAATAGGG
This sequence comes from Chitinophagaceae bacterium, assembly GCA_036278455.1. GTDB lineage: Bacteria > Bacteroidota > Bacteroidia > Chitinophagales > Chitinophagaceae > FW021-bin31. The sequence continues at coordinate 764 of DASULB010000392.1, forward strand.
TTCCTCCGCGGAGCCTTGTTTGTTGTCCAGGGAAATATCCCGCCTGATATAGGCCGGTACCGTTTCCAGTTCCTGGTGGTTTTCCATGCTTTTTACATTAAAGCTGATGTTCCTGAGCCGGGCGATCCTTTCAGCGGCGATCCTTTTTTGATCTTCTGTTTCCTCCAGGGTGACCTGCGTGGAACCGCTGAGGTGCCCTTCCGCCGGTTTTGTCTCGGGGGCGCGCTGGGCAGGCGGTGGGGTCTTTTCATCCCTGTATACCAGTTTAATATGCGATTCTTTCTTCTGCTGCTGCGCCCCGCCGTCCCGGTCCGTTTCCCGGTTGTGATCGGGTTTGATGGGTTCCACATAAATGTGGGTGGGGCGGGCAAGGTATCCGCCTGACGGATGTCTTTCAGTTTCCGGTGAAGGGGGTGTCCCGGGCCGGGCGGCATCCGGCTCCTGCTTTGCAGGTTCTTCCCTTGCCCGCTCCGGCTGCTGCTGCGGCGCCATCTTTAATTCAAAGACCTCGCGGGGCGGTTCCTGGAGGGGTGCCTGCCAGGGCTGTGGTTCTTCAGCCCCCGGCGTTTCAGCCGCCGGTTGTTCAGTTTCGGGTTGGTCGGCCTTTAGGTGTAGAGTCCATGGCTGTTCGGTTGGCTGTTCATTCCGGGGCTCTTCGAATACCGGTTGTTCACATGCCGGCTGTGGGGCCTGCGGCGCGGGCGCTTCCTGCTCTGCTTCCGGATCTACGAGTGTCGGCGCCATCTTGTCAAAAGGCTCTTCAGCTTCCGGAAAATCCAAGGTTGCCTGGTTGTACATTTTTTTTTCTTCGTCAGGTTTGCCTAATTCCATGACGATTTTGGGGTCTTCTTTTGGTGGGTCGCTTTTTGTCTTTTGCAACGCGATGGGCTTTTGTTTAAAGCCGGTGGCGATGATGGTGACGCCCAGCTTTTTTTCCAGGGTGTTATCATGCCCCATACCGAGGATAACATCGCATTCCTCGCCGGCCTGCCCCTGCACATAAGCCTGTATCACATCCATTTCATCAATGGTATGCTCATGCTCCCCTTCAGCGGAGGTGATGTTGAGCAGGATCCATTTGGCGCCTTTGATGTTGTTGTCATTCAGCAGGGGAGAAGCCAGTGCTTCATCGATCGCCTTTTGGGAGCGTTCTTCACCTTCGGCGGTCGCCGAACCGAGTATGGCCACACCGCCGTTGCGCATAGCGGTGCAAACGTCCGCGAAATCCACGTTGACGATCCCGTGAATGTTGATGACATCGGTGATGCATTTGGCGGCGGTGGCCAGGATGTTGTCCGCTTTGGCGAAAGCGGCCTTAAAAGGCAGGTTGCCGAACTGCATCCGCAATTTATCATTGGAGATCACCAGCAGGGTATCCACGTATTCCTTCAGGGTGCCAATGCCTTCATCGGCCTGTTGCATCCTGCGCTTTCCTTCGTAAGAGAAGGGCGTGGTCACGATGCCCACGGTCAGGATACCCAGTTCCCGGCAGATCCTGGCGATGATGGGCGCCCCGCCGGTGCCCGTACCGCCGCCCATGCCGGCGGTGATAAAGGCCATTTTGGTATTGACCTCCAGGATCTTTTTTATTTCTTCGAAGGACTCTTCGGTCGCCTGTTTGCCGATGTTGGGATTCGCTCCCGCTCCCAGTCCCTGTGTCAGTAATGGCCCCAATTGTATCTTATTGGGGATCGGGCTGTCGGTCAGCGCCTGGGAATCCGTGTTGCAGATTATAAAGTCCACACCTTCAATGCCCTGTCCATACATAAAGTTGACGGCATTGTTTCCACCCCCACCAATGCCGATGACCTTGATGATGGAGGATTGCTCCTTGGGAAGATCAAACTGTATCATGACTTTTTGTTTTGTGATTTAACGGGTTAATAATTACTGTTTTTTAAAACTCCGCCGGGGACCGGGATCTCCGGCAGTACCTGAGGGAATGGAGCGGTGAGGACGGAAGGTCGCCGGGTTCCTAAAACCGGGCGTCTTCTTCTTCTTTGAACAAGTCTATCAATCCTTTTTTCATGGAATCCATAAACTCCTTCAGTGATTTGCGTGGTCCCACATCCACCCGTCGGAACCGCGCCTTGTCCTTTCGGGCTTTTTCGGTTTTGCCCTCGGGGGAAAGAGTCTCCTCGTCCTGTCCGTCATTCCGACGGAAGGAGTCCAGGTGCTCCTGCCGGTTTCTCAGGATATTTTCATAATCGTTGTACCCTTTGAGGATCAGGCCTATGCAGGTGGCGTACATCGGTTTGGACAGCTCATCAATATAGCCGCTGGCCAGATGCTCATTTGGATAGCCGATGCGTGCCGTGATACCGGTTACATATTCGGTAAGCTGGATCAGGTGTTTTAACTGTGAACCGCCACCGGTGAGGATGATACCGCCGTTGAGCAGTTTATTGTCAAGCCCCACCTGCTTGAGGTGGTATACGACAAACTCCAGGACCTCCTGCATACGCGCCTGGATGATGTGGGCCAGGTTCTTGACGGAGATCTCCTTGGCCTGCTGGCCACGCAGACCCGGAATGGTCACATATGCGTTTGTAAGGGTCTCATCGGACAAGGCCGAGCCAAACTGTATCTTCATCTGTTCAGCCTGGGTCTTTAAAACGCCGAGACCGTTTTTGATATCGTTGGTGATGTTCTCTCCACCATAAGGAATGACCGCGGTGTGTTTCAGGATGCCTTCATAGAAAACGGCCAGGTCGGTGGTGCCGCCGCCGATGTCCACGATAGCAACGCCCGCTTCCAGGTCCTGGTCGCACATCACGGCCGCGGCGGAGGCCAGGGGCTGCAACACCAGATCCTTAATGATGAGCTCCGATTTTTCCACGCTGCGGTTGATGTTGCGGATAGCGTTCTTGTCACCGGTGATGATGTGAAAGTTTGCGCCTACCTTGATGCCGGCCATGCCGATGGGATTGGCGATGTTGGGAATGCTGTCCACCGTATATTCCTGGGGGATCACATCAATAATCTGGTCGCCGGCGGGAATATAGGTTTTGTATTGATCACCGATCAGCTGATCGATCTCTTTCTGGGAGATCTCCGACTCGGTATCGCCCCGCACGATATCGCCGCGCGTCTGCAGGCTTTTGATATGGTGGCCGGCGATGCCCACGTATACCTCATTGATCTGTAGGTGATCATTGGTGGCGTAACAGTTGCCAAGCGCCTGGCGGATGGCCTTGATGGTCTGGTCGATGTTCAGCACCATGCCATGCTGAACGCCATAGGAATCGGCGCGGCCAAAGCCAAGGATCTCCAGCTTGCCGAACTCGTTTTTTCTTCCCGCGATGGCGGCGATCTTGGTGGTCCCGATATCCAGGCCGACGATAATGGGGGAATGGTTGCTCATGTTGCTGTTATTTAGTTGTGATGTGTTCATATTTGAGGTGGATGTATTCATGGTTCAATGCCCCTGTATATGGCTTTCGGTGCTTTTTTATTTTCCGTCGGGGGCTTCCCGGAAAGTATTTTTTGCTCCAGGGCCGTCTGCGACTGCTCGGCGACAACGTGGTAGGCATCCCGGGTGAGCAGGGAGTCTACCAGCGGGCTTTCCGCTCCTTTTCGCCTGGTGGCCACCACCTGGCCTTTGTACTGCACATCCAGGGTGTCGTAGTATCCCCAGCCGACATTGTTCAGCCCTTCCAGGTAAAAAGCCATGAGCTTGTTAAACTTAGCGGGGATATCAGTACCCTCCCCGAATTCGATCAGGGCGTTGCCCAGGGTGGGTATCAACTCGAAAGTAGAACCACGGGTCACGTTGATCTGGCTGATCTGCGCCATCCAGAAAGAATCCCGCGTAATAAACCGGCTCAGCGCGATCACCTGGCTGAAAAGCAGGCTGTCCTTCCCGTTCATCGTCACCGCATCAGACGGGAAGTCCGTGAATACGGGCATCCTGATCGCAAAACTGCCGGTAACGGGCAGACGCGTTCCCCGTTTGTCTATGTAAAAGCTGTTGCCACTCCTGGTGAATATCCGCGCCATGGGAACCCGCTGGGTAATATTCACCCGGAGCTTGTTGTCATTATCGACATAGAGTTCCGCATCCTTTACCCATGGAAATGTTTTGACCGATTTTTCCAATAGTGCCATGTTGATTTCCTCCAGTTTTTTACCCACCGGGTTCAGCTTTTTATTCCCGGTGATGGACGCTGCTATCCCCGCCTTGTTGACAAAGAGGGGGCCGCCTTCCGCGACACGGATGACCATGGCTTTGCAGGTGGCTTCGCTCCTGTCCCTGGATGCGGCGATGAAAAGCACCACGAAACCGGTGATCATCGCCAGGCTTGCCAGCGCGATGAATATCCTGCGAACAATATGTTTTCCTTTCTTTCCGGTCATGCCCTCATTTTATGCTGATCGATCTT
>DASULB010000393.1:0-12840 GCA_036278455.1 Chitinophagaceae bacterium
TACATTTTTAAATATTTAGTTGGTTTTTAAAGGATGTGTTAAAGATAGTAAATTCGATTTAAGATTTTAAAACACTCAACATTGAATATATCAATTTACATGTTCATTAACGGCGTTTGTACTCATATTTTTTCCACAGATGGGCATATTGTTCGCAGGGGAACGGAAGACAGGACCAGCATGTATTTACCAAAGCGTGAAGAAATTGGAGGGCGTCGAATCATTCTTGGTGGAAATCTTTGTTTTGAGAGGTGTTGCGGTAAAGTACCTGATCGCCGGGTGGCCGAACGCCTGTCTCCCGACAGATCGTTCATTAGGTGAAGTTGTGTCATTCTTTAAGGAGCAGCACTTTAAAAAATGCTTATTTGTGATGGCGCCGAATGGATACGGGATGAACAGTTGATCCCTATACCAGGACCAGGCAAATATTGGATTTCTGTCATGCAAAAGCGCTTTTATTTGAATATTGCAAATAAATCGGCGTATATTCGGTGTGGAAGGCTGCGGGTTTCTGGATTTTATTGATTCTTTAGTGAAGATGCGTTTGGACTCGTTTTTGAGACCCGGCGCCAAACTTCGATTGTGATCGTCAAACTTTTGCGTTTTTTTTTAGTACAAATCAGCGCATCGTTTTCTATGACAGGACCGATACTGAAACATTCCGTAATGCTGTTGTTTCTTATACCTTTTTGTGTTCAATGCCGTACAACGCAAACGAAACGAACAGGCGTAGAAGAAGAATATAAGTCACTATACATTCACCAGTTCAAGCTGACTTATTTGCGTAAAGTACTTCTGGCCGGATTTAACCAGTCGAAGGCTATTAAAGCGATCATTAATTTTGACAAAAGCGGATTCACGGAACCCTTATTAACATTTGATGATGTACGGCTAATCGACAGCCTGGTAGCCGTTGGCAATGCACAAATGATGTCCGACTCAGCCAACAGTATCGGCAGGGTGGCTGAAGGAGCGGAAGGCAAGCATGTATTTGATTTAATCCTTAAGAAGTTCGGGCATAAATGGATAGACAGTATAGCAGAACTGCGGTATAGAGGTTCCGGGATTCAAAGCATGTACAATGAGTAAGCGGGGGCTGGCTGTTGGATTGGTGCAGCATTATATAGGGGCTACCGTATGAAACCCAATCGATTCAAAACTTCTAAACCCTATCCATTTTATTTAGTAAAATAATTATGAAGAAAATCAGAAGCCTTATTTTAGCCGGAATCGTCTTGCCGGCCTTGAGCTTTGGCCAGTCAAAACTCCATCTCACAAGCTACGTAAATCCGTTTATAGGGACAACGGTTTTAACGGACTCCGCTGAACTCGGCTATAATCCGCCGTGGAGAACCTGGAATGGCCTGACGGGACCGGCCGCAACCGTACCGTTTGGAATGGTGCAGGTGGTTCCTGTTACTACCTACGGCAGTGGCAGTGGCTATGAATATGAGGTGAATACAATCAAAGCTTTCGCGCAGACAAGTGGAACCGATTGGGGAAAGCTTAACATTCCCATCATGCCCCTGGAAGGTGATAGTTTCACGGCCGATGATTTCGCTTCGGCCTATAGCCACTCAAACGAAGCGGCACATCCCGGATATTATCAGGTTTTCCTGAAGCGCTATAAGATCAATGCAGAACTTACTGCTACCAAGAGATGCGCTTATCATAAATATACCTATATGGGGGGGCAAGACAAGAAACTGGCATTCGATCTTGTTCACGCAGGCGGCGGCAGCAGCACCTGGGAACTCAAACAGGTCGGCAATAACATCGTTGCCGGGAAACAAGGCCACCTGTATTTCTACGCCGTCATGAATTACAAGATCAAGAGTATCGACATCTATAAACGTAATCCTGTCCAGCCTGACATTCCGCCTACCGGTCAGGGCGCAGGAGGTCAGAGGAAGCTTACCGGTGACATTGATGTTCCTGTCATCAGTTTCGAAAATTCAAACAAGCCTTTGGAGGTTAAAATTGGTATTTCGAATATAAGCCTTGACGGTGCAAAACTGAACTACAATACCGAAATAGCCAATAAGAGTTTCAAACAGGTTTATAAAGAAGCCGACGAAAGCTGGGAAAAACTCCTCGATAAAATCCAGGTTACCGGCGGAACAGAAAAGCAGAAAGTAATGTTCTACTCCTGCCTATACAGGCAGTTTTGGTACCCGGGCATTACCTGTGATGCCAACGGCCAGATTGCAACTTTTGGTTCAAGACCGGGAACTCATGTCAAAAATGGGATTTCCGCACCCTCACCAACCGTTACGATCCCCGGTTTTGAAACCTATTCGAGCCCTGGGTTCTGGGATACTTTTCGTACAAAACTGGTCCTTCTCGACATGCTCCTGCCCGATGTCAGCAACAACATCATCAAATCCTTACTTCTCACCGGGGCGCGTTCGGGATTCCTGCCTACATCGTTCCATGGCGATTTTGCTTCATCTTATATCACCGGTTCGTATCTTCGCGGCATAAAGGGCTACGACGTCCGGAAGGCTTACAGGCTGATGCTTGACAACGCCAACACGCCCACCAGTGACAGCGTAAGGGGCGCAAGGCCGCATAATGGCCAATATCTGAAACTCGGTTATGTCCCTGAAGCAAATATTCCACATCCGGTAACTGAAACCGTGTCTACTGCCGGAACATCCAAAACACTGGAATTCGCGTATTCCGATTACTCCGTCGCCCTTATGGCCAAAGCGCTCGGCGATATGGATACGTATAAAACGATGATGAAGCGCAGCAAGAACTACAGGAACGTGTTCGATCCCCAGACGGAGCTTATGAGAGGCCGTCTTGCGGACGGAACATGGTACGCTCCGTTCTATCCGCTCTATCCTTATTACGAATTCATGTATCGCGAGGCAAACGCCTGGCAGGCATCGTTCTTCGTTCCTCAGGACACCAGGGGGCTTATCGCCCTGTACAAGAGTCCGGCAGATTTCGAGCTTAAAGTCGATTCACTCTTCTCAATTCCCTGGGGAGGGTATGCTGTGGATAACCTGTCCTGCTTTCTCGGACAGTTCTGCATGGGTAACCAACCCGATTTCAACTACCCTTATCTCTATTATTTCATCAACAAACCAGAAAAATCACAGGCTATCCTTACCAAGCTCTTGTCAGATTATTTCGGAATGGGACCCAAAGGTCTCGCATTGGCCGGAATGGATGACCAGGGGTCCCTGACCGGATGGTATGTATTTAATGCAATGGGCATATTCCCTTATTCACCTGCAGACCCTGAATACATTGTATCGGTACCTATCTTTAATAAAATTCAAATGCGGCTCGGCGACGGAAAGACATTTACCATTGTCAGGAAAGGCAATGGTGAGAATATTGACAAAATTACGATCGGCAGAAAGCGGCTCAAAGGATGGTTCGTGCATTACAATGATATGCGCAAGGGTAAAGAACTGGATATTTATACAAAATAGCTTAAATGTTTTTATAATGAAGATGGGCGTATCAGTGATTAGAACCTTTGCCCGTTCTGCCTTGCATTGTGTATACCATGCCTCAAATACCATATCAACTATTGCCAAAGCGGGTACCTGATCTTGTCGGAATACTCGCTGAAATGTCTATGTTTGTGCAGCTCTTGCAAAGCTTGTATTGTCATCTTGTAATGCGCATTGCAATATCTGTAGTAAACAAAGGGGTATAAAATGTATGGTCTCCCCCTTTGTGCTTTAAAACTTTGAACTTTCCATACCAGGCGCCTGCTGCAGGATTATACCATCTTACCCGGTAGACGCCTTTGGGGATGGACAGTGTGACAGTGTCATGGAACGAGGCGATCTCTGCTACATAATCGCTGATGAACTGGCTAACATCGGGTACAGCATTATCGGGTTTACTATGATGAATATATAATGCATATTGTCTTCCTTTCTCAGCCAATACGCGGGTGATGGCCTTTCCGGGAGATCTTACCAATGTCCCTGGAGAATATTTCATTCGCAGGAAATCGAAGCTACTTATAAATTGTTGCAAATGTTGGAGGTATTTTCTGATGGTATCTGCTCCGGGCGTTCCTTGCGGCTTTTCCGTTGTATATTCCCAACTTAGGTTATCATAAGCATCCCCTCCATGTAAGATGAAATCCCAGGCTTCGACACGAACATTGTCCGGGTTTGCATCTTTTAAGGATCCCATGGTTTCATCCATGCTGATCACTTTATTCAGGCGTAACAAAGAATCAAACCCCGGTATATTGGATATATGTACGTAATGATAGTTTGCGATATCGATATTGCTATTATCTACAATAGCCTGATCAGATGCTATGAGATGCTTTTTTGGTAAAGACTTTTCAGTTTCACGGATGAGGGCAGCCATGTGAACATGCCATTTATCCACGAGTGATGAATCTTTGATTTCATTATAAGGCTCGTTGGATATTTCGTAATACAGGTTATTAAATTTATTTAGTTCTTTTACAATTTTAATGACCATTGCGTCCTGCCTGGCAACAAGTGCGGAATCCTTCAACGACTGAAAGTAAAGAAACCCATTTTTTCTTTTTATCCCCACACCCTGGATATTGTTGTCGGGATATAAGGGCGAATAGGAATAGATACCATCGCTATATTGATTGCCAAAGAGCGTAAATTCCACCATGATTTTTCTTTTGGCGGCCTGTTTTAGGATGTCCTTTATCCTCGAAAAGTATCGCTCGTTCCATTTGTCCAGGTCAAATTTGTTACCGCCATTGGCATATCCCGGCGTATTGCTTCTTTCCCAGGGACATATCAGGCTGCCAGGTTGTGGCGCAAGTGTATTGCCGTATTGCATGAATTTTATGTCAGTCTTTCTTTCTACATAGGTGCCTGAAAAGATGCGGGTATTGTTCATCCCTTCTTTATGCAAAGCATTCAGATAAGGGAGATAATTAAAATTTAAGTTAATTAGCGCCCCATAATGTTCCGCGGATGTTATCAAAATAACTGGTTTCTCCTGGTACATTAGGTAATGATGGTTAGATGGGCACAGTTTAAGCGTATTTTGCGCGTCAAGCCTTGCCGGGGAAAGCATACCCATAAGGAATACTGTGAATATGCTGCACTTCATTATATGGTTATCAGTTTTCTTTTTTATCATAATTGATTTGATATTCTTTTATAAGAAGAATAATTAATTTGTTTTTTTGGATGCTTGACCTGCCGCGATAGTATCGTTTTACCAGGCAGTCCTGTCCGTACCTGATAAAGTTAAATAATTTGGCTGAGAATTTTGAATTCCCTCAAATAGCCCTACATCCGATACTATCCAGCCGTTCCATCAACCTGCCTTCTTCAGTCGGTAGATAGAGATGCTTTGGGTATAATCGCCTGTTCTGTTGGTTGAATAGAGAAGCAGAAAGTGGCTTCTGCAGGTTTTGGGCATTCGGTACCTCACTACTACGGGCTACTACTGCGTCCGCTGGGCAATTAAATCGTCCGCTTCATAGTTTACACCGGTAACTTCAGTTTGCGTGGCCGACAAAATGTAATCAGGTGATCAGACGGACGCTGAAATTAAATTTGCGATTCAAAGATCCCTGATTCGCTGAGGATGTGAAGTATGAAACAGCGATAAGAGATCCTTGTCGTAATCTACCCCCTAAGTTGCCGCTGTTGCACCCGGCTGGAAATGGTAATTGCAACTATATTTGTATAGTCATTGTCAGTATTTCAGATGGATATACCTAGATGACGGCAAAAAACAAATTCTATCCCGGGTATTGCATGACAAATGGTTTGGAATGTGTGGCGCAATTGAACCGATAAAGAAGTCAATCAAAAGGGTCAATCAGGAAATGAATTGTGTAAAACCGCGGACCTTTATGAGTAAGCATTATTTAAGCCTTGATGGCCGGGTTGGAGAAGGAACGATTTTCTTAAATCTATATTTGACGGAGAATCCATGGGCAACGTTGTTTTATTGATGACTAGTGAAGATCTCGTTGGTATTCGTGAACTGGTATGTAAAAAATACACCTTGCGCTGGGCGGAAACAGTGAAGAAAAGCGTGATGAAATGTTTGGTGCATTTAGCATGGGCGGTAGCGTAAATATTCCCCTCGCAGAGCAAAAGGGGTATGATATTTAGAGGGACCTATAAGTATGGCATACAATAGATGATCAATACCGGTGCAAAATAATGCGCTTGAGAATCGCTTAAATTTTAATTTTTTTTGAAGATGAAAAAAGTAAGAATTATCTACTGGCTATTTACCGGATTGCTGGTTGCACTGATGTTGTTCAGCGGCATTGGCGGGCTGCTTAATCCCGAACAATCCATGGCCCTTATTACGGGTCATCTGGGTTATCCTGAATATTTTAATGCGCTGATCAGCACAGTAAAACTATTCGGTGTCGTAGCGATTTTAGTTCCCGGCTTTCCCAGATTGAAAGAATGGGCTTATGCCGGCTTTACGTTCGACCTTGGCATGGCTATTTATTCTTTTATTGCCGTGGGTGATCCGGTTACCGCTACATGGTTTATGTTCCTGGGATTAATGCTGGTTTTTGGATCTTATATCTTTTATCATCGCAAAAGACGGTTGGCTGCAGGAGGTAGAGTCGCTGATGCTGTGGTGACGGAGCCGGAAATAAGCATGAGCTGATTGTATAAGGATAAAAGGATAATAAGATAGATGGCTGGTAGAAGTGAAAAATAGGCAGACGTGAGATGCTTATTCTGTGGCCGGTAGCAGAAGCATTTTAAGCATTCATTAACCGTCTGTGACAAAGAATTTCTGGTTCATCAAAAGCATTGACAGGCTGGAAGGAGGCAAAAAAATACCTGGGGCTGGTAAATGTAGGGCGTTTCCACGATAGCGGTTGCCAGAGATATCATCCCTGGTCAGGCCGCACGAAGAAGTGGAAATAACCCGCAATCACCATAATTTGCATGTGGACGGGCAAAATAAAGGGATTATTACCGTTAATACAAGAGCAGGAGATGTATTGGTATTGACGGCCGGAAAGTGAAATTAAGAGAGGCCAGGAAGACAATCGGAATAACAGCTGTTAAAGAATCGCAGGCTGCTTAGGATGTGGGTAATATCGGGGGCTACCGGATCTATCTGCATGCATTCATGAATACCAGTTCTATGACTGTAATTGTGGGGTAGTTACCCTAGTGTCATTCAATGTGCGAACGCGATTGGTGCATTATAAGTCTTTCTCCATGCTTTATACGTGTCTTTAATAAAATCCATCAAATTGATATAGCTCATCAGATGAAGACAGATCACTGTAATCATATTAGCGAATGACTTCTTGGTTGCAGCCTTCTTTCTTATTGCAACCATCAATAGCTGGGCTATTAATATACAGTATACCTGCATTTTAACCGCATTTTTGCTCGTGCCCCAAAAATATCTCAGAGGAAAGTTCTGTTTTATACAAGCTGGATAAGGATTTTAGCCAAAATAAAAATGGACAAACCGAAGAAAATTCCGGTTTGTCCACTTGGGTGCCCAGGACTGGATTCTTTAAGCACTAATCATCAATCTGTTATAAGTCAAGTCTGTCAAAATTCTGTCAGGAATGAGGGGTAGTTTTTACATTGGTTGACCACTGCATTCTTACCTGTCAGGTTAAAGATATAAAATTGCTTTATCAATCACAGTCAACACAATCAAGGGAATATCGCCTCAAGACTTTAAAAAGAAAACCTCAATTTTCTTTTTACGTGTTTTTTTTCGCTTTCTATCATTCCCTTATTATGTAATATCTCATAAGCTCTCTCTTTTTCTAATAGCTTAAACCACATCAGTGCAGGGAAGTTCTTATTTGAATGTATCTCCAATCTGAATATAAGCTTATCTGTCGGTTTTCGATGTTTATTGATAACCTGACTCAACTCTGTAGGATCAACATCTATCTCCGTCGCGAACTCTTTGTTTTTCTTTTCTAAACGAGCAATATATTCCTTCAGAAAATATCCGAAGTAATAATTTTTATTAAAAGATTCTGTATTTAGGTAATCTTCTATTAAAAACTTTAGTTGCAACAAGAGGGAGATAGTTTTACTTTTCTCACTTTGCTTATCAGATATGCCCTTTCTAAAATCCCTAAATTCAGACAGTACAGCTTCCCTTTCTTTTGTGTTTTTAGTTCCGGGAAAAACTATTGATTCGGCTATTTCTTGCGGAGTATACTTTCTTTCAATTTCTTTATACGATTTCATGCTATTCAATTTTTTGTATTCGGTTGTGAACAAAATGCTTTACAACTTCCAAAGTGTCAATCTAAATATTCTTTTATTAATTTCCTTGAATTTTCTTCAACCAATATCATCAAGCCCTCGGGTCGTTTAATGGTTCTTAAGGGCATATAATGAAAACCGTATTTTGAAGGATAGTGTTTCAATAACTGGGTTTTGGGAGTTAGGAATACAACGCCATCGTGCCCACGTTTAAATGATTCCCTACATGCAAAGGCTATAAGGCAACCTCCTATATTATCTAGTTTCTTTTCTGACCCAATATTTTCTTCACTCACCTCCAGTAATTCAATTTCAATGGCGTTGGTCGCTTCGTCTTCATGATCCATTAAACACATCAATCCCAAAATGACATCATCATTTTTTAATCTAAGCTTGCAAACCTCTTCTCCCTGGTATTCATTCCAGTCAAACTTATTAAACCTATCCTTGCTTTTTTTAATAGCTTTGAAGTCTTTGCTGGTCATTGGTTCAATAACCGCGTCTAGTTCTTCTCCTGTTGCCACATCTTTTATAAACATCCATCAGAATTTAATTTTTTTAAAGGTACAAAATATTTACGAATATGTAAACTATTTACAGAAATTATAAATATTTACAGAAGGCGAAGGGCTTTTTTTGCACCGCTTTTGTACAGCGTTTGAAGGATGAGTAAAGGTGAATATGCCGGAGCCCACGCGCTGCCCGGTGTCGTTGTAAGTTAATGATTTACAACTGTTTACAAGTGCACCGCACTGGAGCCTTTTCGAACCATTTCGGATGAATGGCGTGTTTTTTGGCCAAAACGCTGATGGGCTCCTTTTCCTGAAGGGCTTCCAATGCTACTTGTAGCTTGAACTCCGGGCTGTACCTTTTTCTCGTTGTCTTCATACTGCAAAATTTAAGTTTTTTTTGCAGTTCCTCCATCTTATTTTACCGGTCCAAAATTGGGGAGTAGCTCATACGATTGCTCAAGGAAGAAGGTCGGCGTTGTTGGACACTCCAGTACGCGGAAGCTGCTCACTTCCATCTAGATATTTTAGGGGCTCCCGCTCTGTAATCTTTGTAACCTTTTTTTTTAGTGAACCTTCAAGAATGAACATTTAGTTATCTTTGGCAAGTGGTCAGAACGAGAAGCTGCCGAAGGTTTAGTTCAACATCGTATTGGCAATAGGGGGGCTGAACGGCTTCGTATCAACGGAAATGCAGAATTCGACTTTTGTTCTTCGCATCAGCGTTAGTGCTAAAGATCCCGCCCATCGCCAATACGCGGCTCGTTGTATGTCACCCTAAACAGCACCCCGTTCCAATTCACAAGCTACCTTGACAGCCCACGCTGCCCAACGCTATTTTTAGCACATTGCAAGGCACACAGACCTACCGCACAAAAGTCAACCTTGCAAAGAGCTAAAAATGCCAACACACAGCCCACCCACCCCAGCAGACGGATTTCTACTCAACTTCACTCATAAACATCAACAAAATAACCACCATCAGCAACCCACACTATTAGGCAGACAATAAATTGCCATTGCATTCTCCGACCATTTAACAACAGCATTAACAAGTTCATTCAGCTTTTCAGGGCTAATACAAAGACCATGATTAAAACCGCTTTCAGCATGGAACGGATTTTTAAACATATATTTTGCCAACTCTTTTGCATCTACTCTGCCAGACAAGTTACTCACAACTGATTTACGAGAATATGAGCCATCAAATGGTGCAGGACAGGCACGGACGACACACGGACGGATTTCAACGTTACCGGGACGAACCAATACTTCCATTCGTAAATCCCACAAGTGTCCCTTGCCGTTTATCATGGCTTCCTTTGCTTTGGCAAACTCAAAAAAACGGACAGGATACATGGTAGCTGTAGCATTAACGCCATACTTATCAATGACAGTTTTCTCCATTGCCGACAGTTTTTGACTGACTTCGCTTTGCGACATCCACGGAGTAAAAAACTCTACGCCTGTTCCACCCGAGCCTGCATTCATTTTTGCTACAACAACCCTATTATCTTTTGCTGCCTTTTCCACAACAGTCATACACTCCGGTAACAAAAAAGCGTCATCACAATTAAGCCGCAAAATACCACTTCCGTTGCAAACAGTTTGTTGCAGGGTTTTGTCATGTATCAACGCTGTACAACTTTGTTCATGAAAAATTCCAATTATGACTTTCTCCATTGCCACATTCAAACAATGATTTCTTACCAGTTCCGGCAACAGGTTAGGATTGGACGCAAGAGCCACAGGAACGCCTTTGTATAACATTTCTTCGGCGGTACAGGTAATTTCTTTTGCAACTTCGGATATTTCACCTGCAACAACTGTTACTTCTTCGTTGCCAATTTCCTCATCTACATTACGCAAGGCAACGTTCCTTTGTTCGGACAGATATTCGCTAAACCTTGCTGCACGGCAGAAAAATTCACCGAGATGAATAAAGCGGAACTGATGAACGAACAAAACCACACACTTTTTTCCGGGAACACCTTTTGATAGAAAAATTTCTGTAAGGTGTTTTACCCTTGCGTTATCTCCATTGACAGCCGTAGAAGATAAGGCAGCGTTGCTTCCGTTTGCTTCAATTAAACGCCAATGGTTATCCTCACACAGCGTCACGTCAAGCATGAAGAAACTATAACCGTTTGTGTTTGTTTCCATACGGAATACAATTTCTTCGTTACCCTGAAATTGCGATAAGTCCAGAATTTTCTCCGGCACTTCTTTGTCGTAACCGGCAACTCTCAATGCCAGTTGGACTGCTTTAGCTGAAAAGTCCTTTTTCATTTTAAATGAGATTTAAGTTTTTAAGAATTGTTTTTAGTTCCATGCAGTCGGCAGCGAAGAAGTCCGGCTCTGCATTTTGCAGGGTTTCCACTGCATCGTAGCCCCAACCAGTCGCAATTACCGGAACACCAACCTGACGGCATCTTTTAATGTCCACTTTGGAATCGGTGATGTATATGAAATCCATATCAGACTTCAACTTTGCCAACACATCTTCTTTTTTGCCTGAATCAAAACCATGTACCGCTTCAAAGGCATCAGTATATTCTCCAAGTGCCTTTTTGATTGTGCCGGAGTAAGATGATGATGAAATAAACGGCTTGTGTTTCAGTTGTGAATACACCCGAAGCACACCCGAAAAAAGTTTTATTTCATGCCCCCGGTGTTCCATTACAATCCGGTGTAACTCTCTAAGGGTTTCCGTTTGTTCAGGAGAAACGCCTCTCAATGTGGTTTGCTTTCCAAGCAGCCGCCTGTAATCTTCAAATGAGTTTACAGATTCGGACTTATCAAATAGCCTGACTATTTCACGGACAATATTGATGGCGGTGGGCAACGAGTTGCCCAGCACGCCATCGAAATCTGATACTACAATTTTTGGATTCATAATAATTCAAATTTTTGTTTTACATCAAGAACCTTTACCTGAAAATCTTTTCCGGCAAACTCACGGAATTTAATTCCGCTTTCAGGGTCGGCTTGACCGTGATAGTGAATTGGCACAACCAAGCCCGGATGACGGAGCGATTTCAGAAAGCCGAGTGCTTCATTAAAGTTCAGAATTACCTTGCCGCCACAAACAGGTATCAGGGTTAGGTCATAGTTCACATCAGGAACTTTCCCCGGCACTTTCATGTCGCCACAAAACAGGATATTCTTTCCTGCAAGGCGAATGTGAAAGCCGAGGTTGCTAATCGGTTTTGAAATTTCCCCGTGGTCAACTTCAAAAGCCGTTACTTCAATCGCACCGTAGCCAACCACATCTTTATTTACAACCAGTTCCGCAGCTACGTTGCGGTTGGTTAGATCCTGATGTGGTTCGGTAGCGGCAAAAATCTTTTCGATTTTCATTGCCTTGATGTGGTCGAACTTGTAATGGTCGCCATGTTCATGCGACACAAATACCGCCCTTAGTTGTGGCAGGGACTTGATGTGTGCTTCGGAAAATATACCGAAATCAAAGGCGAAGGTTTGCCCAGCTTTGTTGTCTGTAAGCAGTATTGCTGACTGCTCGAATTTTTGAAGTGTTACCATTGTGCTTTTATTTAATTGTTAGAAAATCATTTTTTAGCTCTTCGGGGATAAGGTCAAGTTTGGCTGCCGCCTCAATGAGCAACTGTGTGGAGATTGCGAACGCATACGGAAATTCAAAATCATGATGCACCGCTTCCTCTCCTGCGATTAGGAGCAAGCCGACAGGAATGCCGCCATGCGACTTTACCGTGTCAATTGCTGTGAGGATTGACCCGCCTGTATTCATCCAGTCATCAACCAACACTACTTTTTTACCTTGTATGTCACCTTCCACTTGTCGCCTCATGCCTGACTTGCGTGGCTCTTTCAAAATGTTGGCGAAAGGCATATTCAATTTGTAAGAGAGGATTGCAGCCCATTGAGTACCGGAGTTTGCAACGCCGCCGATTACATCGCATTCCGGCAAGCTGAATAAGCCTTCCGTTAAGGCATTGATGACCATTTTTCGCAGGGAAAGATTTGTTCCGCTGCCACGGCTGTTCACCAGGAAACTTCTGCCACCGGGACGGTTACGATTAGCAAACGAATGTTGAGCTGAAAATTTGATTAGCCCAAGACGGGCTGCTGTTTGATAGAAT
>DASULB010000394.1:0-15849 GCA_036278455.1 Chitinophagaceae bacterium
GCAGGGTAGCTCCATCGTCGATCAGGGAGGAAACGTTCCGTCCTATGCTTTTTTCTGTTTCCGTAGCAGCCGGTACATCTACTTCATGAAGAGGGGCGTCGGATTCAATGGCCGCATGGATTTTGCTGTAATGGATGAAGCCGTCGCCATGCGTTCGGGGTACCCGGGGATTGCATTCGGCCAGGATATAACGTGCGCTTTCTATGGCGCTGAGCGATACATCTACAGACGGCCCCAGG
Source organism: Chitinophagaceae bacterium (assembly GCA_036278455.1). Lineage (GTDB taxonomy): Bacteria > Bacteroidota > Bacteroidia > Chitinophagales > Chitinophagaceae > FW021-bin31. Next base: position 240 of record DASULB010000394.1, read on the forward strand.
GAACAAAACCCATGTTGATCCGGCGGACTCACCTGTATCATAGCCACATCAAGGGGCAAAATATTCCTTTTAAAAAGCAGCCCGATTTCACTGAGAAAGACCGGAATGTAGTCTCCCAGGCCGTCATTCAACGCAGCCCGCATATTCGCACCGGTGAAAAATGTGTTGGCATGAAAGCTTTCCCTGTATTCAGGACGGCAATAGGGCAGGTTACCTTCGGTATGGATATGCACCAGTTCAACATCACGCAGTTCATTCGATCTGGCGACCATGGCATCAATTAAGCGATGCGGCGTCATGGCAACGCTGTGTACAAAGACCCGCTGATTACTTTTTATGGCGGAAACTGCTTGTTCTGCGCGGACGAATTTCATATCACGGATTGTTAGGATATTTGGATAAACTACAACAGGACTGAATGGACGAGAAACAATCCAGTTATAATGCACAAAACTCCAAAGTCGGGAATAATACGACATCTTTGGCATTTGCCGTTCCTGCTCCGATTTCAATAACGGGCTACAAAAATAGGGGCCGACACCTCTTTTATTAACATATCGGCCATACTTTCCCTGAACAAGGGGGAAAGCAGCCCCTGGGGACGGGCGCCCGTTATAAAAAGGCAATCGTTTTTTTGTGATTTTGCATATTGGATAATGGTGCCTTCAGGATCGCCGTTTGCTTCCTTATAATCTACCTGCCGGAAATACCTTTTTATCCAATCGTTCATCAGATATTTATCAGAAATATCCGGATAGTTACCAGACTGTTTTACGGTCACGATATCCAGCGGAAGCTTGCAAAAGCAGGGGAGCAAATAGCAAAACGATTTCATCGCATGAACCGAGGGAGGACTACCGTCATACAGTAAGACGATCTTTTGAAAAGCTTTATAGGAAGAGGGAATTACCAGGACGGGGCATGCCGTATTATTCAATACACTTCGCAAAAAGAAACCGGGCATTTCATCATCTCTTTTGCCGAAGGCGTTCTTCCGGTCAATCACAAGCATATCGGCATAGATGCTTTCTACTAGTAACTCCTTTAACGCGGTGTTGCGGTCGTGCCTGATTTTACCCTTTACGGTAGCCTCATCACAGATTCTCTCAAATCTTTTCACAGATTCTCTTCTCATTTGTTTCTCCTTCGCAATCATCTCTTTCAGCCTGTTTTCACTGACGCCTTCATCGCCAAGCAGATCATAGATCCTGTAACGGTGATAAGCTGCATCATCCAGGAATACGCCTGTTAACGCCGCCTTGGCTGATGAGGCCAGGTAAGCGGCGTACTGCGCGGTACCTGCTGAGAAATCCAGCCCATCCAGCGCCGCAATGATTTTTTTCATAGCCTTGTATTTAGCGCAAAAATATCCCTGCTACGTCGGCCTGTAAATGACTGCTGCTATGGTAAATGATGATTGACATCATGTGTTATGCTGTTGTGGATCAGGCACCGCCGTAAAAAAAAACAGCGCAATTTTATGGTGTTGTACCCCAGAGTATTTTTAAATTAATTCAGATTGATCATGGCTTTCCCGTTCAAGCATCCTTACACGCTTTCTCCGAAATACGGAACGCCTGTCGCGTACTTCTGTATGGAATACGCGATCCACCAGGCGTTAAAAGTATATGGCGGTGGATTAGGATACCTGGCAGGATCCGTTATGCGCAGCGCGTTTGAACTGAAGCAAAATGTAGTTGGTGTCGGCATTTTGTGGAAATATGGCTATTATGATCAGATAAGGAAAGCCGATGGCTCCATGGACGTGCTGTTTGCTGAAAAAAATTACAACTTTTTGAAGGAAACACACTTAAGATATGTGATACGGTTAGCGGATCATGATGTATGGGTAACGGCATTTTACCTTTCGTCGGAAACCTTTGGGACAGCGTCTTTATTCTTATTGACGACAGATTTGCCGAAGAACGATTATCTCCCAAAAACTACCTCATATAAATTGTACGATTCCAATCCGGAGGCGACTATGGCGGCCGCTATATTATTAAGCATCGGAGGGGCAAAACTATTTGAACAGCTGGGTTGGCAGCCTGAAATTTATCATCTCAATGAATCCTACGGGTTACCGCCGGCCTTTCATTTATACAGCCGTTTCAGGGATAAGCAGCATATCGAAAAAATGCTACAAATTAAAAGGGAAGCTAAGCGACTCTTGTTTGAAGTAATTGCGGTCAGACCGGAAAGATATTGAAAGAAGATGTATTTACGCTGGCCTTTGCAAAGCGATTTGCAGGTTACAAACGGCCGGATCTTTTACTGTATAACATGGAAAGGTTCCGGCGAATTATTAATAATGAACGCTATCCTGTCCAGGTCATTTGGGCCGGTAAACCATATCCTACGGACTATTGGGCTGTCGGCGTATTTGATCATATTTTTCATCAATGTAAAGCTTATTGCAGCTGCACCATACTTTCAGGCTATGAATTATGGCTTTCCAAATTATTAAAACGGGGCTCGGACGCCTGGTTGAACCTCCCCGCATGACCCATGAAGCTTCGGGGACAAGCGGTATGAGCGGGGCCATGAACGGAACGGTCAATATATCTATCCCGGACGGATGGTTCGGGGAGTTTGCCAGAGACGGGATGAACTGCTTTATCATCTCACCTGCGGAAGGAATGCCGAACGGCCACGAAAGGGACGCCTTAGAATCAGAAAACTTATACAACTTGCCGGAGAATGAAGTGACCCCGTCCTATTATAATAAGCGGTCGTTTTGGCAATCTCTTATGATCAAGGGTATGGAAGATGCTATTCCGTATTTTGACAGCAACTGAATGAATGAGGAGTATTATGAGAAACTTTACCGGTATGTACCTAGTTAATGTCAGGCGTCAGTCTTATCCTGAAATGGACTGTAAATCCGTCTTTTACACGCAATAATCCAAAGAGGGTAACCGGTGGCTCAATACCGAAGTCGCTCATCTTCAGAACCACATCGCCTTCAATATCTATCTTTCCGTCAGTATTGGCCGAAATTATCGGATGTAGTTTGATAATTTTCCTATTACCTGCTATGGTAAGGATTCCATCGGTTTCTATAAGGTGTTTTTTACCATCAGTAGCCAAAGACCTCACTGGTGTGGTAACCATAAACGTGATGGTTGGATATTGGTTTGTTTTTAGCGTTTCATACGTTTTTTTATTCATGGCAGTTCCTTCAACACCAATGCTTTTAATTTCATTGGCACGAATGAGTATCCGGACTTCATTAATATCCAAGTGTCCTTCGTCTGCCATGCTGATGCTTGCAATTCCATCAGCGTCATCAACAGATTCAGCCCAGTCCCTGATATTAGAACCTCCGCGAATAATAAAGGAGTAATCGCTTTCCATTCTATAGTTGCTCTGGCTGTATAATGGCGACCCAAAGAATAACAGGGCGAGGGCAAGAACGGATATTATTTTTTTCATCATCTTATAATCTATTTTGCTGATTAAATATTATTGCGGCAAGGGTTGCCTCGATAAAACCAAATACCAGCCAGGTCAGTACAACCGAAAGTGAGACGTCGATGGCACTGTAAATGAGCAGCATATAGGGGAAGGAAGCTATAGCCATATAGAATAAGCCGAATTCTAGGCTTTTTGCCAAGGCCGGTCCCTTGAGTCTGCTTTGTAATCGCTCCCAGAGCCAGGAGAGGCTTATGCCAATAACAAAAGGATGCACGTAATATAGCAGATTACGCTGCGTCTGGCTGATAAATGCAGGTCCGAAATACTCCATGGCCATATCCGGCATCTGCCATATCAAGAGGTATAACCCGGCGACGCTCAGCATAAGCAAGGCGGTACCGGCGATTAGCCCAGAAAGGAATATCTTTTTCATTGATGATTTTTTTAGATCATTCTGGAGGCCAAAGCTATCTGTATTAGAAAAATCGACAGATGACTCCGGTTTTATACTATAATGATCCTGGTCAGGATCATCCTATATATTATTGACGGGTATCATTATAACTGGTGATAGCGATCATTGACTTTATAAATGAATATTGCGTGCTTTGTATAGAAGATATTTTTTCACCAAAAAATTAATTTTATGAAAGGCGACAATCAAATTCAACAAGATGTAATGGACCAACTCAAGTGGGAGCCATTCTTGAAAGCCTCGGAAATTGGGGTTGCCGTACGAAACGGTATTGTTACGTTATCTGGGCAGGTAGATTCTTATTACAAAAAACGATCTGCAGAGGAGGCTGCTAAAAAAGTATCGGGTGTAAAGGCTATTGCTGAAGACATCCAGATAGGAATATCGCCTTTCTATGACAAAAGCGATACCGAAATAGCGGAAGCTATACTGAATACTTTAAAATGGCATACCGCTGTTCAGGATGAGAAGATAAAGATTAAAGTAGACGGCGGTAACGTAACACTCCAAGGCGAGGCAGATTGGGATTTTCAGCGTCGGAGTGCCGAAAAGGAGATAGAGGGCCTGGCCGGTGTTAAGTCTGTCACTAACCTGATTACGGTTAAGCCCAGAGTAACAGTCGCAGATGTCCAGGGTAAGATTGAAAGCGCTTTTCAGCGTGCAGCTTCCATCAATTCCCGTAAGATCAAAGTGGATGTCGAAGGCAGCAAGGTTATTCTTTCAGGATCGGTTACTTCGTTGGCCGAAAAAGAAGAAGCTGAAGCTTCGGTATGGAACGCGGCCGGGGTAGCGCAGGTTGAAAATAATTTGGAGATTATTGTTCCGGAGTATAGTGAGTATGTCGACTTTTAAGAGAGTCGGAATACCCTGGCCGGTATTGAATAACCAAAATTTATATTGATATTGTAACCATGTATTTATTAGGAAGAAGGATACTACATTCAAGTATCGGTATGTCTTTTATTTTCAGTAAATACCCGGTTTGACTTTGAATCTATAAATCAACTTATTAAAGCAAAATAGATATGCTGGGTATAATGAATGAAACAATGATTAATGACGTGCTGGAAAAAAGCATCGTGGGCCGCCTGGGCTATACGGATGGCCAGAGAATATTTATCGTCCCGATCTCCTATTTGTTCTATAATCGGAAATATATAATTGCGCATTCAAGAGAAGGCCAAAAAATGCAAATTCTTCGTAAAAACCCGGAGGTATGTCTTGAAGTCGATATTATTCACAATCTCTCAAACTGGAAAAGTGTCATATTATGGGGTAAATATGAAGAAATAACAAATCAACCCGACAGGCATTATGCATTAGACCTCCTGGTAAGGAAAATCAATAGGCAAAAAATAAAGGAAATTCATGCGCTGACATCCGACCTATCTGAAACAGAAGAATCAACGATACTACCCGACAGCGAAAAGGCTGTTGTGTATCGTATTAAAATAGAAGACAAATCGGGCCGATTCGAAAAAAAATGAAAAATAATATTGCAGACGGCCTGTTTCAGCGGTAGCTCCATAAAACGTCTCTCCAATACATACCTTCTGTTTCCCGGCGCATTTTTAAGTTAATATCTGAATATTCCGTCTTTGATACGGCCAGCAGGTTGCCTTCAGGCCAATCGTTTGTTTTCACCTGTTTTATGAAGACAGCATCATTGACATTGATTAATACACCTGGTTCATCATAATCTATTACCAGGATCCAGGTATACCCCTCGCCTGTGTATTCATGGGCCTTGTAATATTTTAATAAACATTCAATTGAATGAAATTTCAAAATCCGTCCTTTTACAGTAATCAATTCACCTCCCGATCTTGTATTACGAATGATTTCATGGCAAACAGCGCATTTATCGATACCATACCGAAACGGTTCGGGACCCGGTGAGCAGGAAAACAGACAAAATAACAACAATACGAAAACCTTCATATCTGGAAACTTTATGTAAAGCTATTTTGATATTACATATTGCGATATGCTTAAGATCAACCTGATAGCTGATGCTGATCATCCATTAACATATATGAGTTTTGATTTTAAGTAATTCAAATTTTAATCTAATTTTATACTATGACAATACCTGAATCAATGCATGCCATGGTGCTGGAAGCTGCAAAGCAACCTTTAGTTTATAAAACTGTCCCCGTACCCGTTCCGTCGGAGGAAGAAGTACTGATCAAAGTAATTGCCTGTGGCATATGCCGTACAGACTTACACATTGTTGACGGCGAGCTTGAGCATCCCAAATTGCCGCTTATTCCAGGACATGAAATCATAGGAATCGTAATGAAAATCGGTAAAGGGGTTGAAAGAATGAAAGAAGGTGCTGCCGTGGGCGTGCCCTGGCTGGGTTATACCTGCGGTAAATGCAGGTACTGTATCAGCGGGCATGAGAATTTATGCGAAAATGCCCGGTTTACCGGCTATACACTTGACGGCGGTTATGCGGAATATGTCGCGGCACACCAACATTATTGCTTTCCCCTTGCTCCTCAATATGTCAACGCTTCAGGCGCTCCGCTGCTTTGTGCAGGGCTTATCGGCTATCGTTCCTTCAACAAAGTCGGCAAGCAAGCCCAAAAGATTGGCTTATATGGTTTCGGGGGGGCAGCTCACATCCTGACACAGGTAGCTGTTGCTGCGGGAAAAGAAATATATGCCTTCACCAGTCCCGGCGATACGGCGGCGCAAAAGCTTGCCCTGGAGTTGGGCGCGTCATGGGCAGGAGATTCCTTACAGTCGCCGCCGGTAAAGCTGGATGCGGCCATCCTTTTTGCGCCGGTGGGGAATTTAATTCCCAAAGCCCTGGCAGATACAGATAAAGGCGGTGTCGTGATCTGTGGCGGTATTCACATGAGCGATATTCCTTCCTTTCCTTATCATCTGCTGTGGGAAGAGAGAATGATAGCTTCCGTGGCTAATCTGACCCGTAAGGACGGAGAAGAATTTTTGTCGCTGGCGCCGAAAGTGCCGGTACACACGGAAACAAAAGTGTATAAATTGAATCAGGCCAATAAAGCACTGGGGGATTTACGCAATGGAAAGATAAACGGCGCAGCTGTTTTGGCCATAAGCCGATGACCATCCGCCTGCGCCGGCGCCCGGACGTGCGGTGAAGAGTCAGCGGATCAAAGGTTTTATCCTGCAATGTCTTTTGGCACGGGCCGTTCCGACAGCATATGCGCGGTATGCATTTTTTACCGCAGCAGCAGATGCGTTCCGGCCATAGCCGTCCCGGTCGGCAAGCGCAAAAAGCCTGCCGACCCTGCAGTTCAGTCCGGACGGCTTCGGCCATACCTTTTTTATCACGTCCTTTTTCATATCATCTCATTTATTTATACATGATATAATGACCGAAGTTCACTGATTACCAGGAAGATGGAATGAAAGAAATCATATACAGATATGATTACCGTTCCATTCGAGATCAATTGCATATAGAACCCGGCTATAACTGACCGTACAAATTGATCCCGATCAGCCTGCACGCTGTACAGGATCATTTTTATTTGATCGCCCGTAAAATATCTTTGACCTGTACAGGTGGCGCAAAAATTGCAAGTTATTGAATTGCCCGAATGTTGGTTGTTTCATAAAAAAGTAACTTACTCAAAAGAAGAAATAATCATGATTATAGCCGTCATAGGATTGCCGGGCTCCGGCAAAAGTTATTTTGCCGGAAAGCTGGCCGCTGCCATTCATGCCGTCTATATAAGCAGTGATAAAGTAAGAAAAACCCTGATGGCGACGGGTCATTACTCCACGGAAGAAAAGGAGCGGGTATATGACGAAATGCTGGTACAAACGCAACAGGCGGTGAGGCAAAATAAAAATGTAGTGCTGGATGCCACTTTTTACCGGCGGGCCATCCGGGAGAAATTCATGGATAAGGCCCGCGATGCAGGCGGTATCCGTTTTATCGAAATTACGGCCCCGGAACCGATCATAAAAGAAAGGCTCAAACAAAAAAGAGAAGACAGCGAAGCGGACTTTGAAGTATACTTACGGGTACGAAAGCAATGGGAGCTGCTGCAGGAACCTCACCTGGCGTTGGACTCCTCCGACAATGACCTTGACGGTATGCTGCAAAAAGCCATTGATCATCTTCAACTGAAACAACCATGGAAAGAGCACAGATAGACAGGTTGATGGCAGAAGGGCAATTCCCCGACGATACGGTAAAGTCCCAACTGGTTGAAACGCATATTTCCTGGGTAATCCTCGGCAACCGCTTTGTGTTTAAAATTAAAAAGCCGGTAACCTATTCTTTTCTCGATTTCTCCACGCCTGAAAAGCGGAAATATTATTGTGAAAGGGAGATCCTGCTCAACCGGCGGCTTACCCGGAACATATACCTGGATGTTCAGCCTGTGCGGGAAGTATCCGGCCGCTTTTTTATCGGAGGTGAAGGCGGAACAATCATAGATTACGCTGTCCGGATGCAGAAAATAGATCCGGGTAAGCAGATGGATCTGCTTCTGCGGGAGTGCAAAGTCAGCCCCGAAGACATCAGGCGGCTGGCCGATAAAATTGCGTCGTTTCACCGGTCGGCTGAGATCATCCATCCAGCCGGTTTGCTGGATGTGCAGGAAAAATTCAATGACCTGGAAGGGCAAAAGGACTTCCTGGAAGAAAGGCTGCATGCGGAAAGTCGCCGGCTCATTGAAGAGGCTATCCAGGTTTCGGGCACATTTATAAAGAAACATAAGCCATTGCTGGCGGCCCGGGCGGCAGCCGGTTTCTTTCGCGATGGACATGGCGACCTCCACACCCGGAACATTTTTTTACTTCCCGAGCCGCAGCCTTTCGACTGCATAGAATTCAACGATGATTACCGCCGCATCGATGTGCTGAATGAAGTAGCTTTTTTCTGCATGGACCTGGATGCTTTTGGCAGGCAGGATCTGTCGGATTTATTTATCAACCATTATAACCGCTTTTTTGCGACAATGAAAAGTGAAGCAGATCAACTGCTTTTTATGTATTACAAAAGCTACCGCGCCGGCATCCGGGCAAAAGTAAACAGCCTGCGGGCACAAAGCGCTGAAAATGATGCGGCGGGGAAAGGATATCTCGCTGAAACGGATAAACATCTCAAGCTCATGGGCCATTATATCGTGCGGCTAGTGGGATAGCCTTATTTCAGGAGCATAACGGATAGGTTTGCCCACTGGCATGCAGCATGCATTTACGGGTTATTTTTCTCTATAGACAAGATCGGGGAAGGGTTCGTTAACGACCGCTTTCTCATTTTCCAAAGTTCAATCCACGATACCGAAATAAGCGCTGTAACAACAGCCGAGCTGATCTGAACAGGCGTTAAAGGCGCTACCATGAAAAAATTCGAGAAAGAAGGAATGTACAAGGTCATGGCTAAAAGAATAAGTGTTGTGAGGATGACAACCCACAAGAGATTGTTTTTGTATCTAAAGGTTGTAAACACCGAATAATAAAAAGATCTGTTTACAAAGGTTAAAAAAATATTGGCGATGATCAGGGTAGTAAAAACCATGGATCGCGTTAAAGATTCACCATATCCATTTTGTAGAGAAAGAGAATAAACGGTGAGGACGCCGGCCGTAATGGCTAATCCCTGGAAAATGCTCAGCACCAATTCATTCTTATTGAAGAACGTCGCCGTTATTACACGTGGTTTCTGAAGCATGCTGTTTTTCTCGGCCGGCTCGTTTTCATATACAACGGAACATGTCGGCCCCATCACCAATTCCAGAAAGATGACATGCACCGGAGTGAAAACCACGGGATAGGTCCAATCCAGTATCAGCGGCAGCGCCACGGTTAAAATAATAGGAATATGAATCGAAATAATATACTGAATGGCCTTTTTCAGGTTCGTGTATATTTTTCTTCCCATAGCCAGTGCATCGGTCATTTTACCTATATCGTCATCAGTCAGGATAAGCGAGGATGCTTCTTTGGCTATTTCAGAGCCCCGCTTACCCATGGAAATACCGATATCCGCTGCTTTTAAAGCAGGTCCGTCATTTACGCCGTCGCCCGTCATAGCCACAATCTGATGCTGTCTCTTTAAACTTTGGATCACTTTTAGCTTCACTTCGGGAAACATACGGGTGAACAGGTTATTTTCAATGACGGCTTTATCAAATTCGGTCTCGTCCAAACCTACCAGTTCAGCGCTGGTTAATGCCTTTTCATATTCTCTGACTCCGGCCTGCCCGGCAATAGCAATAGTGGTTGCGGGGTTGTCGCCGGTAATGATCTTTAACCGGATCCCCGCAAGGTAGAATTGTTCAAAAATCTTTTTAATATTCTTTTTAGGAGGATCATAGAAGCCAATCAACCCGGAGAATCTGACATTGAATTCCTGTTGTGTTTCAGGGAAGTTTGTTCCCTCAAATACAGCGCTCCCGACACCAAGTACACGCAGTCCTTCTTTGGCAAACAGGGATAGGTATTTACCCACTTTTTGTCTGTCATCTTCAATGAGAAGCGAAATTTTTAAAATAGCTTCCGGCGCACCTTTCATGGCAATTATCCTCTCTCCCTCATCATTTTCAAAAATATGGGTCATCATAGGAGGCTTTCCGTCCAACGGGTATTCGTATATTTTTCTGAAAGAGGGTCTCCTGTCCTTGGCGGCACCTTCTTCATAGGCTTTTAAAATGGCTTTTTCCATGTTGTCAAACGGAACCGTTTCGCTCGCCCACATGGCGGTACTGATCAGGTTACAGACAGAAGCATCTTCAGGGTTGACTTCGGATACTATCCTGCCATTTTCAAAATCATAGATTTGATAGATATCCATCTTGTTCTCGGTAATGGTACCGGTCTTATCCAGGCAAATAACGGTGGCGGCGCCCAATGCTTCCACTATCGAAGGGTCCTTAACAATGATTCCCTTTTTCATCAGCCGCCAGGCGCCGAGCGCCATAAAGCTGATGAAGGCAACAGGGATTTCTTCGGGCAAGACAGACATGGCAATAGTCAGGCCTTTCAGCAGGCTATCCAGGATATTTTCAGACTGAACATAATTGATTCCCCAAATGACCAAAAAAAAGCCAGCGCCTCCCAAAGACATCCATTTAACGAAAGACCTGATTTGCCTTTGCAAAGGTGATTTCGCCTTCCGGATACCCTGGACCGACGCCTCCAATTCCCCGAATTTTGTTTTATTACCTACTGCGATTACTTCAAAGACACACTGGCCCGATTCAACAAGGGTACCTTTATAAATCTTGTTTGACTCTTTTGAAGAAATATCTTTGGTGACACTGAATGCTTCCCCTGTAAGAATGGATTCATTTACTGAGAAATCATTTAGTTGTTTGGCGATCCCGTCGGCCGGAGCCCGTTCCCCTTCTGAAACGACCACGTAATCACCAACCACTATCTCACCGACAGGAATGTAAGCCGGACGGCTATCCCTGATGACCAGGGCATTAGGAACGGCAAATTCTTTCAGCGCTCGTAATGCCTTTACGCTTCGATTGGTCTGGTAAACTGAAATGGCTGAAATAAAGATGATGGCTGCCGCCATAAACAGCGCGTCTGAAATTTCACCCGAGATAAAATAAATGATGGTTGCGGCAGCCAGTAAAATGAGCATCGGATCGGAGATGGTCTCCTTGAGGATACGCAGGGACGCGTGTTCTGAACGGGATTCAACCGTGTTCGATCCATGCACCCTCCGGGAAACGCCGACTTCATTTTCAGTCAGACCGCTAAAAAGAAACGGATTTTTGTCCTCCATTTATCAGGGTAATTTCATCTAATTTCTGAAATGCTATCTGATCAATTGACTTGATCAATTCAATAAAGCGACTTCGTATAGATCGCATGATAAAACTCTTCCAGGTATTGTATTTTGTAAGCCATACATCCACATAATCCACCGGGATGTCCATCAATTTTACGTCATCCTCCACCGTCGCCGTAACTTCGCTTGGATGTCGTTCCATACAGCAGGTTATGGTCATAGCACAGGTACTTCCTCCGCCAACATAATAGAGCAAAAGTTCTCTGCCGTTTTCGTTTAATCGGGTAACTTTTATTGATCATGAAATAATTAAGGGAACCGTTCTTATTGTATCTCCTGTACGGAGTATGATTTCCCCTTCCTTTGCCTCTGCAAAGTGGGCTTTTGCCTCTATTTGAGACAATAAACTGGGTTCAAAAAGGTGTCCGAATTGCTCTTTTATACTCATTGAATAAAAATAAGCAATAAACTATATTCAACTTCCAAACTTAAGAAAATGTACTCCAAAAGGGGTTATTGATTTTAGGTTCTTTTTCATGGGTCAGTTGTCGTCCCCGAGAGCTATATTGGACTACATCGGAGGAACGCTTCTTTTTTCCCGACTTTTCTTTTTCCTGGTCTGATCGACGATCATTGCTTTCATTTTCCAGAATCACCTTGAGCGCCTGTTCTTTGGCTGCATTGCCAAACACATCGTAGGCATGAAGGATATCTGCCAATTTAAAGCGATGGGTAATCAGTTTTTTTGGGGTCAGCTTGCCGGACTGTACATTTTTAAACAGCATCGGTGTGGTTACGGTATCAACAAGCCTTGTGGTAATGGTAATATTACGCGCCCATAAAGTTTCCAGGTGCAGGTCCGCTTTCTTCCCGTGAACGCCTATATTTGCGATATGGCCGCCTGGGGCGATGATGGATTCACACAATTCGAAAGTGGAGGGAATACCAACGGCCTCAATGGCTACGTCCACGCCGTTTTCATCGGTTAAGGCCATTATCTTTTTAATGGGATCCTCCCCACTGGTATTGATCAGGTCGGTAGCGCCGAAGGTTTTAGCAACCTGCAGCCGGTTATCGTCCATGTCAATCATAATGACGGCCGCAGGCGCGTAGAATTGCGCCGTTAGCAATGTTGCCAGCCCAATCGGACCTGAGCCTACAATGGCTACCGTGTCGCCCGGCTTCACCTGTCCGTTCAGTACGCCGCACTCAAACCCGGTCGGCAGGATATCGCTGAGCATGACCAGCGCTTCCTCGTCTGCACCCGCCGGTATGGGGTACAGGCTGTTGTCAGCATAGGGAATCCGCACATATTCTGCCTGTGTGCCGTCAATGGTGTTCCCCAGTATCCAGCCCCCGCTCCTGCAATGCGAGTACATTCCCCTTTTGCAGTAATCGCATTTGCCGCATGAGGAAATACAGGATATCAGCACATGATCCCCTCTTTTAAAATTGGACACGGCATTCCCCACCTCTTCGATGATGCCGACACCCTCATGGCCCAATATCCTGCCATGGGCAACTGTGGCAACATCCCCTTTCATAATGTGCAGGTCCGTACCGCAGATCGTTGTTTTGGTGATCTTTACGACAGCATCTGTTGGTGCTGTGATGGCGGGCTGGGGCTTCTCGTCCCATGATTTATTGCCCGGACCGTGATACACTAATGCTTTCATGATTAAATAGTTTAATTTATTGACAATACAAAAATGACGTCCTTTTAAGAATAATTTAATGAGATATATCAGGCACGACAATGATATTTGTCAGTGTGTACTATACCGGTTGCCCGATATCCGGGCAGTCGGATGCCCATGATGATAATCAAAGCAGAGAATGACCATGGATCATTCTCTTTGATCTATGATAATCCAAAATTTGTGTAAAAATGCAGCGTTGGTTATTTCCATTAAAATAGGACCAATAGTTAATTCTTTTTTGAATTGTTTGTCCTTTGCACCTGAAAAGATACTAATAGCCGGTCTGTTGGTAATAATCTTCATCATACCGGCAAAATTCCAATTTTATTCTGATGATGGTGCTATGCCCATTTCCACCATAGTTGATACCTTCTATAAACGATTAGAAAACAACTTATTTTGGTTTGATGCTGATCCTCAATCGTCTATCCTCAAGAGTAAATTGGTATCCTTACTAAAAGAGCGGTGTGCCTTTCAGGGGTTGGACGACCGGAAGTATCTTTCATTTTTACCCGGTAATATGCCTCAGGACTTTTCCGGCGTCCGATCGGTGAATATTCGTCATTAGTTGAAGAAATGAGTTTCAAATAAATATAAAGAAATATAAACTGGTTTAAGTCGTTATGTGATGATCATAAAATCTTGTATAATATACATAACAATTTTTCAGATTTTGTATTTCCGGACTTGAAAAAAAAAACCCGCTTTGCCGATATATTGCTTCTCAGTAAAACATTCTACGATAGTGTCCGGCCAAATGGCAAGTCCCTGAAAGTAGCCATAGAGGAAGCCGAATGTCCCGTCATGGTTGTGCCGGAAGAATTTGACTTTCCGACAAGGTATATATTGGCCTATGATGGGAGCGCTTCTTCCGTTTTTGCCGTGAAACAGTTTGCCTACCTGTTCCCGGCATTCACATTAAATGAAACGTTGCTCATGATGATGGACGAAAAGGGTATTCCGGGGCAACTTCCGGATCAACCATTAATTGAAGGACTGATGAGCAGGCACTTTCCAAATCTTACTATGGAAAAAGGACGGATAAATCCTGATAAATATTTCCGGCATTGGCTGGCACAAAAGAAGAATGCATTGCTCGTAACCGGAGCCTTCGGGGGATCGGCGCTGTCTCAATTTTTTGAAAGGAGTTTTATAGCCGCTTTATTCAAAGTGCTGAAACTGCCCTTATTTATAGCGCATCGTTGAAAGTTGTTAGCAATTTTGACGCTGAATTAAACGAGAAATAATTCAATATGAAAGGTATTGTAATATATAAAGGGAAGTATGGGTCCACCAAGCAGTATGCCGGAAGGATAGCCGCAGCGACGGGCGTTGAAATATCGCCACCCGAAGCATTGCAACGTTTAATGACGGATGAACGTCAATTTATAGTGGTTTGCAGTGCCATATCTATGGGTAAATTATTACTTAAAGATTGGATTAAGAAAAATTATCAGATATTTCGTGATAAGAAATTATTCCTGGTGACTGTTTGTGCCACACCTTCCTCCGAAGAAAATAAGCGGAAGAAAATTCTTCAGGACAATATTCCGGGTGATTTGCGCGGTGGAATAGATGTTCATTTTCTCGCCGGAAGACTGATTATTGAAAGACTTTCATGGAAAGACAGGATGTTCCTCACGATGGGAGCCTGGCTGGAAAAAGATCCGAAAAAAAAAATCGGCAATGAAAAATAATATAGACGGTGTAAGGAAAGAAAATATTTTTGATCTTATACGTAAGATTGAATCTTATGCCACAAACCGGATCGATTTTTTATCAAGTGAGTATTAAGAAAATATTGAAGACTAGGGTATATATTGCTATCAGTACAAACGGAGGGTGTCCAGAATTGACTTTAACTTTGGATCATCTTATTTAATAGTAGCAAATGAATACAAAATAACAGATAATCCTGCCAAACTAACACCCGAGATGGGGGGCTTTTTAAAAATGCTGAGTCGAGCAGCACCCCGTCAATCTCAGTTGCGTGGCCTATATGTTTGGTATCAAGTCTAAAACATTCTTTTAATGGTACAGGGAATATCTCAGTGGTTTGAGTTGTGTCTCATAAATGCAACCAGAAAATAGAGAAATTTTGGTTATATCAGGAAATATAATCGGTAAGAATAGGAAATAAATGACTTATCTTGTTTCCGTATCATGACAAAAATTTTAAAGTTACTGTTATTTCTCCTCATTAGCGGGCAATCCGGTATTCAGGCAGCCCGTTCACAAGGCCGGTTATCATCCGATAACACTGCTTAT
>DASULB010000395.1:0-14860 GCA_036278455.1 Chitinophagaceae bacterium
AGGGAAGAATCTGCCTGCCTTCCTTCCTAAAAGATTTAGGGTGCACTCTGTTAGCTTATTACCTCTTTATATTGGATCTGATATACTTTCTCACAGGGAGATAGCACCATTGGTAGACAGTATTGTGTTTACGTTTAAAAGAACGCACCGGCTTCCATCCCGTCCTGGTGGAAATGTTACGGTAGGATATGATTATGGGTTTTTATTGTATAACTTGACAAAGCTGAATGATTCCGCCGCCCTGGAAATATATAAAAAGATGTTTTGTATTCTTGATGATACAGGTACCTGGTCGGAATACTACATTAATGGAAAAGCATCTGGCACGCGTTATCGTCCGTGGGAGAGTGGGATAGACTTGGATGCCGCTATTCTTTTTGCCGAGACCTGGAAGTGAGTGGTTCCCATAATGATGTTCGCTACCCAAAACAACCTATGGGTTTCCAGCCCATGACATTTTGAGTATATCAGTAGTTTATCTATGTCTTATCGACGGCCGCTGCTCCGCACCAGTATAGATGTCGGGACTGAATGGATTAATTGGAGATACGCAATTGCTGCTTGTCGGTCATATATACACGGATGGCAAGCTTATCGTTCACCGTACTTTATTGATGAAATAGCCAGACTTGCCTTGATGACGTTATTGAAATATCATCTGATACCGAAAAAAGGTTCGGATACAGAAAAGTTATTTACGCGTGTAAAGTAAGGGGTTTTGTTCATCATCCTTCAACAGGTCTCCTACCTTGAGTGTCGCCAATTGTTCGTCGGAAAGGATGTTTTGAATACCGTTAAATGTGGCTCCATCTGGCATGAAGGCACAGGTCATCGCCCTGCGGAATCCGGGCGTCATGTTAGCATGCGCCCCATGAATGGTCAATCCGTTATGAAAGGAGCAACTCCCTGCCTTCATAGGGGCTGCTACCGAACGGGAACGCTTGAAATCGGGGTAAAAATCAAAGATGGCGTCCATGTTTTTTCCAATACCCGGATTCTCAAATGTAGTCTTCTTATGTGTGCCCGGAATAAAAAACAGGCAGCCATTTTCAAGGGTAGCGTCGTCCAGCGCTATCCAGATCGATAATGCCTTCCTGTCACTGAATGACCAATAAGGAGTATCCAGGTGCCAGGAAGTAGGATTCGCCCAGGGTCTCTTTATCAGGGCCTGGTCATGCCATGCCCTGATGCCATCTACATCCGCCAGCCTGGCTGCCATTTTTCCAATGCGTTCATCCAAAATAAGTCTTCTGATGGCTTCATTGTCTTTCCATAGATTGATCAACTGATCAAAGACTTTGTCATAATAGTCTTTCTCCTTTTCATCCCCCTTTCCGTATACCGACGCCCGGTCAGGAAGCTTATTGCCATGCCTTTTTTCAGCAGCAGCAGTAACGGCAGTTCTCCAGACTTCCAATTCGTCCTTGTTCAAAAAATCGTCGATGACCAGAAATCCATCATCCTGATATTGCTGAATTTGCTCAGAAGAGAGTTCATTTTTCATATATTTTGATTTTATGGGAAGAAAGAGATAATCGGTGTAAAGAAGCAAAAATAGGTAAATCTATCAGAAATAAAAATGGACATAATGTTAGTTTCTTTGTACTTTTTGACTTTATTTTATGAAGCACATTGTTTTCCCAAATAATAGGCCTATGAAGCCCTTTTATAAATATTTGCCGCTGTCTGAAACAGAAGAAAACTGGGGATTTTATGTAACGACCGTTGGCTACACTAAAATCAATCCTCAAGGGATATACCCTCCTTCTCAAGGCCACCCATCCAGCCATGCATTTACCTGGAATAAGGGCCGTATCCTGGATGGATACTACCTTGTTTTCATCACCCAGGGGAAGGGGGTTTTCGAATCAGCGCAGACATCTCCTGTCATGGTCCGGGAAGGTGCCTGTTTTTTCCTTTTTCCCAATGTCTGGCATCGTTATAAACCCGATGCGAGTTCGGGGTGGGAGGAATTTTGGGTCGGTTTTAAAGGACGCTATCCGGACAGCATCATGAAGCAAAATTTCTTTAACTCCCAAACTCCGTTTTTGGATGCCGGATTGAATGAACAGCTGCTGATCCTATTCAGCCGGTTGCTGGAAACCGTTCGGAATGCTGTTCCCGGATATCATCAGATCATCTCCGGAATTACCCTGGAGATCCTGGGGCTCGTCTACGCTATTTCCGTGCATAAAGAACAAGGTGAAGATCCGACCCAGCAACTGATTGCCAAAGCCATGTTTTTATTGCGGGAATCCCTGGATAAGCCGGTGGACATTGAGTTACTGGCCAAGGGGTTACCAATGGGCTATTCTAAGTTCAGGACAGCATTCAAAAAAATATCCGGACAATCCCCTCATGAATATCACCTGACCCTCAGAGTCGAGAAGGCCAGGGAATTACTGCGTTCCACCTCGCTTAAGATCAATGAGATTGCTTACCAAACAGGCTTCGATTCAGAATATTATTTTTCAAAATTCTTCAAAAAAAAGGTTGGCATCTCACCAAAATTTTACCGTAAAAGCTCGGACAGCGATTTTCGTGGTGAAGGACGGCTGTAAGCCGGTAAACCTGCACACGTCGTCTTCCGATCCTTATGATTTGTAAACAATTTGAATATCCTGACCATGAGTACCCGGCGTTTCCTTAAAATGAACGACTCCTTCTGCATCAGCGGTAAGCTCCAGGGTTGATTTTCCCCCGATAAAAAGTTCATAATGACCAAGAGGCCTAAGGTGACTCACCTGGTGGGAGACAGGAGCCGTCTCATGTTGTGTTGTTTCCTTCCATTTCATCCTATCGTCTGTCCAGTTGACAATATCCACCACACATGCGGCGTCCGTCGAAATGAGCAGGGAACAGGAAGCCTTTGCTCCATGAAAGTACCTAAGATCATGGCCGGTCACGTTTAACCCAAATGCATGGGTAGAAGACACCGAAAACCTGCCTGTATGGACAGTATATTGCCCGGTGGATAGCGTTATCCGGTAATGCTGATTCCTGAGCCAGTAATTGATACGCGTACCGTTCAGCTCATCAGTCAGATGAGGATTGAGATAAAGCCGGTTGTATTTGGGTTGTATTCCATAAATATCTCGATATAATCCAACCACCGCCATGATATTATTGGAAAGAATGTCGTCTCCTGCACCGGTTTGCCTGACCCTTGTGTATCGTTGATGGGCCAACCCGTCGCTTTTATACTGTTTGATAACATTCCGGATATAATGAAGGGAGATATGAGGATAGCGTTCCGCATAACACCGAACCCCCAGCTCAGCCCAGGCTAAAAATAAGTCTCCGTTCTCATAGTTCGGGAAGGGATAATTCACTCCCTGCAGGCCGAGCCCCTCCCTGTAGGGGAAAAAGCAGGAGGGCCAGATAAACAGGTTTTCCTTCTTCATCAGATTTTCGATGGTATTGAGCACCGCTTCTTTCCTGTCTTGATCATCGCACAAACCAAAGCCGATGGCCAGAAAGTTGACCATACTTATGAGGTTATTTCCATAAACGCTCCCATCCTTCTCACGCCAGTAAACATACCATTTCTTATCGGGATTCCAGAAACCACCTTCAGCCGTATCCTGATTAAAGGCTGTTTTCAGCCTTACCGCCAGCCCCTGGTATTTAGCAGACATTTGCTCGTCACCCAGCAGTTTCTCCAGTTCGGACCAACGGACAAGGGCTTTATACATATAAGCATTGATACTGGCCACTTTATAGGAAGCCCATACCACGTCCATCCAGTCAGCCCCCTTGTGATTCCTATGAGAGGATTGAACCACCCTAAACAAGCCGTCATCCTCCAAATACCGGTCAATCATATATCCAAGCACCTTCTCACAAGTCGGTTTAAATCCGCGGAGCCAGTTCAAGTCTCCTGTCATGTCGAACTGCTCTGCTACATCGATGGCATAAGCGGGCTGGGCATCCAGCATATACCCCCATTGGCACTCATAGAAACCGTCCGGCTGGTAAGTATGGGACATGGCATCCGATGCATCCTGATGCCAACGCGGTAATACGCGTCCGTTCGGTTTGATGGCATGCTCCTTTTCATATTCAAGCGTCCCGGAATATCCACGAATAAATTCAGGCGCGTCCACTGCCAAACCCATCATGGCAAGCCATGGTTCCTGCAATACAACATAGCCCGAATGCCATCCGTTGGAGCCAAAAAGATTCCGATCAACGACACCATAGCGACCAATGGTATTGAGCATTTCATTTACAGCATTCCCGTCGACTCCCTTGAATGTACCCCGGTCATAGAGTGAATCGTAGTGGAAAGCCTGAAGCCTGGACTGCACGCTGACATCGGACGCCTCTACAGCAAGCCGGGCAAAGACTGATTTCCCGGTGCTAAGAAAACGCCGTAACCCGAATTGAGTAGTTACCGGCCGGGCAGAAGAAGATTGAACAACTGATAACTGATTTTTTTTATCGTGGCTGAAAGTAGCAACCCTATAAGCTTTGGGATGGTCAGAAGCCGTTATCCTCAGGCAATTATTATTGGACTTATTCCAAAAGGTCAATGTTCCGGTATGAGAGCCGTAGGTGTCTCCCTGATTTGCCAAAAGCAGGTTCCAGGCAACCCCACCATTATCCAGCAAAGCTCCGTCCCAGGTTTCCATGGAATTAAACTGCCAGCAGGGAAAATCATTTTCTTCCAGTGTTCCTCGGGTTGAATACTTCCGGAAGATACCCCAGGTAATATCATCTGCCCCCGCCTTGAAAATCCATGTTTCCGTCACCGAAAAAGCCTTATTGCCAAACTTAATATGACTTACTATCACGGAATCTCCGTGAACGGACACCACCGGGTTTGTCAGCAGATCCCGGGAGGAAAAAAACTGGCTGTCCACCCGTATTCCCGAATACACAATACTCCCAGAACCGGTCACCTCCGTTCCGTTCACGATGATTTTATCCAGAACGCATCCTTTTGAATAATTGACGCGCATCTTCAGATTCCCGGTACCATCGGTAAGGGTAATCATCTCTTTGGGCGCTTTGAGGGTCACCAGGGGTGACTGCTGGGATACAGCAGGGAGGTGAAAAATCAAAATGCCAACCAGTACGGCAATAACCATCCTACCTGTTTTCATACGGCTCAATTTGAATTTATCTGATCATTAAATGATATTCATCCATTTCATGGATGCTCCGGTCTGTCGTTCATCAATAGCATGCTTAGGGTCCATCGAAAAAAATGCCACTCACTGCTGCATTTTCGCCACGAACCTGGTCTATCCTGATCCGGATAGATCGGTTACAGGAAAAACTTAAATACTTTCCGTTTTTATAATCCCGTACCATTTTGACAGGAGCCATGATGGCAAGTGTTTTCAGGTCAAATAGTTCTATCGCGCTGCTTCTGTCACCCTTATCCCAATCCAGGAAATACAGTGATATCCGGCAAGGATGGTCTTTTTTCAGCCTGATATCTATGGTCATGGTTTGATAGGTGGCGTTGGGATCCTGGGTAGTGATAGCCGCTGCCATTCTCTTTCCGGCAAAAGGAGCATCCGGTGCCCGGGTACCGGAAGTAGCTGAATCCCAGACCACCGTCCTGTCTTTTCGAAAGATGATCGTATCAACATACGAAGGTACTTTTTCTGAGACATTATCGGGGGGATAGCCCAGAAGCATGTATCCATCCTTGCCGTATTTTGATGCCCAATGTCCTGAGGTGAGGCTGTCTCTGGTAAAGGAGGTAATCTGATAATCAAATTTACCCGGGCTGGGATGAGTATTTCTGTATGCTCCAGTATAAGTCATCCGGAAAGAATATATGCCCGGTTTTACATTCCTGATACGAACGTAGTCATTATCGGTGTTGACTCCATCAATGCCGGTACTCAGTTGAGAAACGTCCTCCGGTAGAACCTTGCCATTCACCATAACCTTACGAACTTTTCTTCCACCAGTGGGCAACGCTATTTCCCGGGCAATCGTTCCGCTGGGGACGGTGATTTTGTAAATACCCGACAAAATATTGAAATCGGCTGTAACAGGCCCATAAGGCGTTGGCATATCACCTTTTACCCAAGTCAAAGTCCTGCCAAGATGAGGAATGACCGAGAAATACTTAAAGCCCGGCGTAACCGGCTTGATGCCCAGCACATTTTCGGAAAGCCATTGGGTCACACCGGCGCTCCAGGGATGACACAAACTAGTATAACCGCACTGGTTATTGGGGGGCGGATCATTGGGCCTTAACATTGCATTCCAGGAAGGCCTGTAGACCTCAAAAAACGAGGTCCCTCCATAATCTATCTGGCCACCCCAACAGTCTCTGACCGTGACCAATGCATCCTCATATTGACCGGCTTTGGCCATGGCCTGGATAATGAAAAACTGATTAAAAGGAGAATAAGAAAGCCGTTGCTGCCTGTCATTAAAAGCCATCCGGGACAGCCGTTCCACCAGGGAATCACCACCCAGTCCGGCATTGATGGCCCGTGACAGGGCATGAATTCCAAAGTGCATTACTTCCTTCTCATTATATTCCATTTCATGGATCTTCCTGGCAGCTATTCGTTCATACCTGGCTGCGAGTTCATTTTTATCTATGGAAGCCATTGCCCCGGCGAATGCACGCCAGGCTTGGATACAGAGCATTTTGTAAGTATCCTGCGCCTCCTGGATCTGCGGGTTTTCAAAACCGGCACCCAACCGTTCGTCCCATCCCATAAAGTGAAGCGGCGGCAGGTGGTCGTATCCCCGAAAAGCTTTTTCCAGCCGCATGTTCGCATTTCCCACATATTTCCTTAAGAAGGCGGAGTCCCCTGTATAATTATAATAATCGATAAGACTCAAGACCCAGTACATCGAATAGGCTGCAATGCCATTATTCTGGTTTGAAGTATAGGCCAGATTCTTCCGGACCATATCTACATTTCCGAAGGCAGCCAGTGCAGCTGCCTGGGCAGGATAGGCGTCCCCGGTCCAGGAATGACGGTCGCTTCTTTCCATCAGGATCGCGCCAAAATAATCCTGCAATAAATTCAGCTTCACCGTATAGGCACCTGTATACCAGATACGGGTCAATTTCGGATCACTGCAGGAAAAGCTGCCCTGATAATTTGTTGGCCGTATCTGGCAAACTAACCTGACATTTTTTAGGTGCCACGGTCTAGAAACTGTTTTTACATGGATCCAGGCAAAGCGAACGCCTTCATATAGCGCTTTATTCAGCTCCAGCCGGTATGTATGCCCGTACTTTATCGGTGCCAGCGTTTTGATTCGATGTACAGCTCCCGCATTGACGATGGCGGGCTCATTATATTCGCTGATGCTTGCCGTGACAGAATCTTCCAGGTCATCCGCATCAAATTCAAGCCATCCGGAACTTTCCGCGCCAAAGTCAAACATCAGGTCACCGGCTCCTGAGACGGTGATGCCTTCCGGCGATATGTGGAAGGAGGAATCAGGAGTACCTGTTATCTTTTTGGGGGACAGTGTATAAATCTCCAGTGAATCGCTTGCCTTTGGTCTCTTCCAGTGATAACGGACCAACGGGTCAGGCGACTCGCGGATGAAAGGTCCCCGGTAGCTTCCACCATGTAGCGGCGAATAAGGCTCTTGTATTTGAGCGGCGCACGTTGTTATAAAAATCAGAATACTGCAAAGGGTGTGGATCACCACTTTTACACAAAGGGATGTCTTATTGTTGAAAACGTAAATTGACAATATATTCATCGGCAAAAAAATTTGGATATTCCGGTGGGCACTCTGCCAGTATTCTTCCACAAAACCCATTTCATAACCGGCAGTCTATTCGATGCCTTGGTCCATTAGGGCATAAAAGGGGAGGACTTATATCCGGCCGGAACCCGGTTGGGCCCCTCTCCCAAACGATGTGCAACAGGTCAAATATACAACTGTCATCTATTTCCTTATCATGCTTTGTTGATGCTCCTGGCAATAACCGGGATTCTGAGTTAGTTTGGATTGATTTGTATTTCGCGGGCGGGTATCGGATAAATGAACCGATCTTTAGTGACATGAAAGCTTTGCGGCAACAACCATCCAAATTTGGCTTTTAGCCGGACACCTTTCACAGTGCGTTTCGCTAGGGCAGTTCCGTTCCGAATCAGGTCAGTGCATTGGCGATTTTCAAATGCAAGTTCATGGCGCCTCTCATTGGCAATGTTATCACAGGTAGCCTGAGACGGGTCGGTAGGCCCTGTCCTTTCTCTCACCCGGTTCAGATAAGGCAATGCTTCGGCGGCCTTTTCTCTACCCACCAAACATTCAGCCAGCAATAACAATGCGCCTGATTATCGGAACACCGGCCAGTCATCGTCTGTACTGAACTCGGTCTAAAAACATTCCAGTTGCACAGGTCAACCGACACCGACAACCTGCTATTCAAGATAGCTACATAAAGGTGAAAAAACCGGAAAGACGGAAAGTATCCCGTTAAGACCAACAAATCACATGAAAGTATAGCTAACTTTTCTAATTAAAATGAACTTTGCTGTTAAAGCAACAAAGATAATTCAGCTCCTAACCTGTAACAATGGACAAAATGTTTTTTGGTTTGTACTTTCTGATAAAATTCCAATGGACTTGAATCATTGATTTACAACTGTGAGGAGCTTATTTATCATACTTTTGCACTGATGACAGCCAGGTTCTACTTTTTTATTATATAATGGATAATTTAAAATGAGCATTATGAAGAAGATGTTTTTTTTGTTGGGCCTATTATTTTTTTGCTTTACAGCCGGTGTTACAGCGCAAAAAGTTATTCCTCTGTATCCTGACGGTGAAATCCTATTCGCAAAAAAAGGAGGGGAGATCCCCAGACTTACTTACTATAAGCCCGAACATAAAAAATGTGATATTGCTGTAATTGTTTGTTCAGGAGGCTCTTATGCCGGGAGGGCGAACAATGTGGAAGGAATACCCGCATGCAAAAAACTAAATGAAGCCGGTATTACTGCCTTCCTTTTAGATTATCGGCTTCCTAATGCATCTAAGATGGACCACAAAGATATAGTACCGTTAACCGATGCACAGAAGGCGATTATATATGTCAGAGAACATGCAAAGGCGTATAAAATATATCCGGGAAAAGTAGGTATTATGGGATTTTCGGCCGGCGGGCATTTAGTGACTACCGTGGAAACACATTTTAATCAAACGGCATTGAAGAATCCTAAGCATATCAGTCTAAGGCCTGATTTTGTTGTGGCGACTTATCCCGTCGTAAGTTTTGCCGACAGTCTCACACATTTGCAGTCCAGGAACAATTTAATCGGCCCTGACATTACACCGGAAAAAATAAAAGAATTTTCAAATGAACTTCAGGTAACAGACAATACGCCGCCGACATTTATTACCGCAGCAGTGGATGATGATGTGGTAAAGGTTGAAAACAGTTTGTACCTGGAGGCGGCATTGAGGCAACATCGTGTTCCTGTAAAAATGTTTTTATATGTCAAAGGCGGGCACGGTTTCGGTGTGGACAATAAAACCGTGAGTGTTCAATGGACCGAACCCTGCATAAGATGGATCTTATCAGAAGCATGGAAAAATAAAAAGTAAGCATGAAGAAAGCAGCGTATTGTTTTCCCTGTTTCCCGCAGCATAGCATACAGGCCTATATTACCGTTTGCCCTTGCAGCCAACTGCCTGATTTGGACTTCTGGTTTTATCTGTCCAGGCAATAAAGAGGAGTGGACCGGAGAATATGCACAGTTTGCTATATTGTGCAGAAAGATGTATGTAAGGTTTCTCTCCAGTTTATTTTGCTAAAACAAACATAAGTTTTTTCAGTAACAGGATTGAAATTACCGTTCAGGTTTTGAAGGCAGTCGATTATTTTCAAAATTTCTTATAACAGATTTTTCATAAATCTTTCAAGGAGCAGGACAGCGCAGGATGGTTAGTCAAAAGCCACTGGTTATTCTTGAGGTACGCTGAATTTTCCATTGGTTTTTACCGAGCAGGACGGTACAGGATGGTTTATTGTAAATACCTGCTTACTTTTAGCGCGTTATTATTATTTTATATTTTACCGGGCAGCACAGTACAGGATGGTTTATTATGATTGTCTGCTTACTTTTAGCGTCTCCTCATTCTTTCTTGAAATTTATTAGGCTAATAGCGATCGGATTGTTGTCCGGGAAGCGCGTTTTAATATCTTTTCGCGTTTAATATTTTTTATTAAACGCCCTTATAAAGAATAGTATGGTGAAAATGTATTGTGAATGATAAATTTATTTTATCCTTGCAAGATATTTTCGCAAGAAACTGTAGCTGCAAGCGACGTACGGGACGATTACCTTGAAGGTAATCTGTGCCATTGCTAAGGTGATCATTATAAAGCACCGCTTACTCCCAACCTTCCATGGTTATTGACCTATGTGTTTTGTGAACCTGTTGCCTGGTGGTTACTCACTGTAACTCTCAGGGTATGATGTGAACGTATTTCAGACTTTGTTATAAAATGTTGTCCTATGTTAAAACTAAACGCTCTTTGCCGTACAGCAGCGCTGCGCCTTATGCGATCTTCCGCGCCCGCTTTTTGCCTCCTTTTATTTGTATGTTCCTATGGCTATGGACAGACGAAGGTGTCCGGCCGGATCACAGATGCCGGTACCGGGTCCCCACTTCCAAGTGTCACCATTGGAATTAAGGGAAGCTCACAGGGAACGGTAAGCGACGCAAGCGGGCACTTCAGCATACAGGCGTCGTCAACAGATACCCTCGTCATTAGTTTTGTGGGTTATGTGTCTCAGACAGTCTATGTTGGCGGGAAAACCAACCTGAACGTAAAGTTAAAAAGTTCAAATCAACAATTATCTCAGTTGGTGGTGGTTGGTTATGGTACGCAAAAAAAGGCAACAATGACGGGATCTATTGCAGAAGTGAAAGGTAGTTCCATACAAAAATCCCCAGCGCCTAATGTCTCAAATTCGCTATCAGGGCGGTTGCCGGGACTGGTGGTGGTGACGCGTCAGGGGCAGCCTGGAGATGATGAATCCATGCTCAGAATAAGAGGCGTCAATACACTAGGAAATAATTCCCCGCTTGTGGTGGTCGACGGTATTGCACACCGCAGTCTGAGTAGGATAGATCCAGCTAACATTGAATCGATCACTGTATTAAAGGATGCTTCTGCTGCGATTTACGGATCGGAAGCGGCCAATGGCGTTATCCTGGTAACTACCAAAAGAGGGAAATCAGGCAAGCCACAGCTTTTGCTTAACCTTAGCCAGGCATGGAATCGGCCCACCGTCCTTCCAAAAATGGCGGACGCGGCATCCTATGCGCAGATGATCAATGAGATCAAGATGTATGCCGGGGAGCCGGCAAAATATTCGGCGGAGGATATTCAGAAATATAAGGACGGTTCTGATCCCTGGGGTCATCCAAACACCGATTGGTTCAAAGAGACGATTAAACCCTGGTCGCCCCAGCGCTATGCAAACCTTTCATTAAGCGGCGGGACCGAACGCGTGAAGTATTTTGTATCAGGCGGCTACAATTATGAAGATGGCATTTTTTATAACAGTGCTACCAACTACTCACAGGTTGATTTCAGAAGCAATATTGATGCGAAAATCTCCGATAACATTCATATAAGTGTTGATCTGTCAGGTCGCCAGGAAAACGCCAATTATCCCGGATCCCATGGTCAGGGGAGCAATGGGGGTGCCTTAAGCCCCTGGTGGGGCCTGAACAGGCAATATCCTTATCTGCCAGCCTATTGGCCAAACGGAAAACCGGGGCCCGATGTGGAGTACGGACAAAATCCGGTCCTGATCACCACGAACGCAACCGGGTATGACAAGAACAAAACATACATTATGCAGGGAGATGTGAAGGTAGACATTGTCATTCCCGGGATAAAGGGTTTGTCCGTGACAGGGGAGGCTAACTATGATAAGAGCATCCTCAACCATAAACAATTTGAAAAGCCGTGGTATGTCTATACCTGGGATGGCCAGACGCGTGATGCCAGCGGGACGCCGGTTCTTATCAAAGGTGAAAGGGGGGTTACGGATCCAAGGTTGTGGCAAAGCATGACGGATGGAGATAATTCGACGCTCAGGGCCCTGATCAATTATTCCCATAACATCAATGAAAAGCACCATTTTAAGCTGTTGCTTGGTACAGAGAGGACCACGGGAAAATCCATGAACTTTAATGCATACCGCAGGTACTTTGTTTCCACCGCCATTGATCAGATGTTCGCCGGGGGCGATCTGCTGAAGGACAATGGCGGGGATGCCAGCCACGACGCCCGCTTGAGTTATTTTGGTCGTTTAAATTATGATTATAAGGGGAAATACCTTGCTGAATTTCTTTTCCGCTATGATGGTAGTTATGTATTTCCGGAGGCTTCAAGATTTGGATTCTTTCCGGGGATCTCTTTAGGCTGGAGGATCTCAGAAGAAGACTTCTGGAAAAACACGCTTCCTTTTATCAATGAATTGAAAATACGGGGATCATGGGGACAAACGGGTAATGACCGAATTGATCCTTACCAGTTTGCCGCCACTTATGGCTTTAACGGTACTTACATCCTTAATCAGAATGTACCCGTCAATACGTCGGCTCTTCTGCGCACCCCTAATCCGAATATCACGTGGGAAGTGGCAAATCAATCCAATATAGGCATGGACGGGCAGATGTTTTCAGGAAAAGTGAGTTTTTCCCTGGATTATTTCTACAACGTCCGCTCTAATATTTTATGGTGGAAAAATGCCTCGGTGCCCGCCACGGCCGGCATTTCTCTGCCACAGCAAAATTTTGCCAAGGTCTCTAACCAGGGATTTGAGGTTCAGCTGGGTTATCATAATCATTTAGGGGAATTTAGGTATGCTGTTACTGCCAATATCGCTTATGCGAAGAACAAGATCCTGAATTGGGATGAGCCCGAAGGTGTTCCAAAATACCAGCAAACCACCGGCCATCCGATGAACTCCCAGTTGTATTACCAGGCGATCGGTATTTTCAGGGATTCAGCGGCGGTGGCTAAGTATCCTCACTGGGACGGCGCGCGGCCCGGAGATATCATATTTAAGGATGTCAATGGAGACGGGCAGATCAATGGATTGGACCAGGTGCGGGAATATAAAACGGATGTGCCCACGCTGACGGGCGGAGCTGGCATCAGCCTGGAGTATAAGAATTTTGATGCTTCCATTCTCATTCAGGGCGCTGCGGGTGCGGTAAGGTCCTATGCTGAGTTTTCGGGCGAAGCCGGTAATTTCCGGATGGATAATGTGATCGGCAGATGGACCCCCGAAAATAAAGATGCGAAGAAACCACGGGCATGGAACCGGGCGCTGGAATACTGGATGACCGATGGTGTCCCAAACAATACTTACTGGGTGAGGAGCAGCAATTACATGCGCCTTAAAAATATGGAAATAGGGTATAGCCTGCCGCACAAGCTCACTGAAAAAATAGGAATAGAGAACCTCAGGGTGTATGCAAGCGGCTTAAATCTTTATACGATTACCCCGATGGTTGATTTTGATCCTGAATCACCCAGTTCCAGTAATACTTCGACAGATGCTACTATATGGGTGAATAGCGAAGTTTATCCGCTGAACAAGACCATTAATTTTGGTTTATCAGTCACCTTTTAAAACCATTAAGATGAAAAAGTCAATCAATATACTTTTATTAGCCATTGTTATCGTATCCTGCAACAAAGATATTCTTAACCTGGAGCCGCTCACTGAATTTCCCAGTGCAAAGGAATGGGGGGACCCGGCACTCGCCCAGACCTACATCAATGGCATCTATAATGCCATTCCATGGGGTGTGGCCAGGAATGCGGGCAATGTGGACGAGTCCAGAAGCCGGGGTGATGCGGGTCTGTTTAACATTAATAACATGTTGATCACCCCGGATGATCCCAGGACGGGTGACTGGAATACGGATTATCTGCAGATCAGAAATTGCAACGTGTTTTTAACCAATATTGCCAAGGCCGACTTTGACACCGCAAAGATTGACGGGGTAACGCTGAAAGAGAGGATGCTGGGAGAAGCGCATTTCCTGCGGGCCTACTATTATGCCAAGCTGATCAATTATTATGGGGGTGTACCGATCATCACGAAAGTTTATGAATTGAATGACAGCTTTAAGGTGGCCCGCGATTCCTATAAAGATTGCGTTAATTTTATCGTGCATGATCTGGATACAGCCGCGGAAATGTTGCCCTTGATCCAAAGCGGTGAAAACGACGGGCGTGCCACCAAAGGGGCTGCCCTCGCATTGAAATCAAGGGTATTGCTTTATGCCGCCAGTGATCTCCATAATCCGGGTAAAAACGCAGCTGTGGTCAGCGGATTTTCGCATCCGGAATTGTTAGGCTATACGGACGGGGACGCCACTGCCCGTTGGCAGGCGGCAAAGGACGCTGCCAAAGCGGTCATCGACCTGGGTATTTATAGTTTATACATGCCTGACCCTTCATCTGCGGAAGAGGCCACAAAAAACTATGGGGACGTTTTTACCTCCACCAAGAGCGTGGAGGACATTTTTGTAAGGTATCTTACCGCTTCCGTGGCGGGCGGTGGCTATTATGGCTGGAACCTCGCGCCCAATGGATGGTATGGCAATGCGGGGGTGGGTGCTACCAATGAATTGGTGGATGCTTATGAAATGCAGGATGGGAGCACCTTTACGAGAAATGATCCTGCGGAGGCAAAACAGCCCTATAAAAACCGTGATCCCCGTTTCTATGCAACAGTGCTTTTTGAGGGAAATAAATACAGGCCCCGGCCGGCCGATCTGGTAAAGTATGATCCTGTAGGAGTCGGGCAGTTTGGTACCTGGGAAAAGTGGGATGCTGCTGCGAATAAAAAGACCCTGGTATATGGAT
>DASULB010000396.1:0-4582 GCA_036278455.1 Chitinophagaceae bacterium
TCATCGCTGCCCACGATGCGCACGTTGGGATCTGTTTTTTTGTCCTGATGGAATACGGTGGACATCCAGCCCCCGTTGACCGAGAGGCTCACCCTGGCAGGGAAAGCGAAACGCTCTTTAAAATCCTCGGCCTGCAGATAAGTGATGTTCTCGTTTCTCCGGGAGGTCTTGATCTTTTTTTTGTCCTCGTTCGTATTGCCTTTCTCCGCCTTTCTGCCACCGATACGGAAATTCATCTCCCAGTTCCGTATGGTGAACCCGTTGGCCCCCATGCTCGCGAAATTGTTGTAGATGCTGCTGCGGATGCTGGCCACTGCCGTGAAGATCCCCACCAGGGCCATGATCCCGATAGCGATGATGGCGATGGTCAGGCGGGTGCGTAACTTGTTGCCGCGCACGGAGCGAAAGGAAAGATATAAGACGTCTTTAAGTACCATAGGGACTATAAAGTTACAGTAAAAAAGTGCAGGGAGGCAAACAATTTATATCCCTTGGGTCTCCTTGCAGGGCGATGGCAGCCGTTTCAGCGGATGGCCTAGACATCCATCGTTTAAATGGACGAAAGCTGTTCATTTCGTGTTCCTCAAAGCTTGCCTTTGACATCCATCGCATCCCTGAGACCATTCCCGAGCAGGTTGAAGGCTAGCACCATGAGCATGATGGCGAGTCCAGGGATAATGGCCAGGAAGGGGTTGTGTGTAATAATGAATCCATAATTTTCCTTTAACATAAGCCCCCAGGACGGTGTAGGTGGCTGCACCCCGATGCCTAAAAAACTCAATCCCGCTTCAATGATGATGGCGGCGGCGAAGTTGTTGGCTGCGATGACCAGTACCGGGCCCATGATGTTGGGCAGGATGTGGCGGAAGATAATGCGCAAATGGCCAAAGCCCATGGCATGGGCGGCCTCGATATACTGCATCTCGCGAACGCTCATCACCTGGCCGCGGATGATGCGCGCCACGCTGACCCACAGGGTGAGCCCCACCGCTATAAATATTTGCCAAAAGCCTTTTCCGATGGCGATCGTCAATGCAAATACCAGCAACAGCGACGGCACCGACCATACCACGTTGATCAGCCACATGACCATGTCATCGGTACGCCCCCGGAAATAACCCGCTATCGAACCCAGAAATATCCCGATGATCAGGGAGATCACCACAGCGATCAGACCTACGCTCAGGCTTACCCTTACCCCTACGATGATACGGCTCAGGATATCCCTGCCATATTTATCCGATCCCAGCCAGTAGGTTCTTTTTGCCAGCTGATGGCGACTGATCTGCTTTTCCATCCCGGCGATGCTGGCAGGGGCGATTCCGTCTGCCGCATTGCGGTAAAAAAGGGTGTCCCCTTTTCTGGAGACAATCCTGTTGCCCGCAGGCAGCGGATATACCACATGCAGCAGGTCGCGTGATTCAGGGATGGAGGTTTGTTCATCCACGTAATGACGGTAGTGGATGCTGTCGCCCAGGAACTGCCAGGTGGTCACCGGTATGTAGGTATAGGACGAGGGGGCGCCATGCCATAGTTTTTGCCAGAAGGAAACCCGTGGTGCGGAAACTTCCCGGTGTACCGCCAGCAGGGTGGCCTGGAACCCCGGCTTTTTGCCACTGAGTTCAAGGATCATCTCATTGGCATCGGGGGTATGATCGGGGGAGATGTAATAAGCAAAGATCCCGGTCAATACCGCTACCAAAACCACGATAAGTCCTGCCATCGCGCCCTTGTTTTTTTTAAGGCGGAGCCATGCCAGCTGACGGAAGGAATCGGACTTATAGGACTGTTTGCTCATCGTTTAACGAAAAGCCGTAAAGATAGCAAGATTATTTTCCCATGCGCTAAAGGCCGATAAAACAGCCTGTTTTTAGCCATTATGTATTATTTTTGTCGGATACTAAAGAAAACTTAGCATGAGTCCCCGTGGCCCCATATCAACGTTTATTGAGCATCATTACAGGCATTTTAACGCCGCTGCGCTGATGGACGCGGCCAAGGCGTATGAAAAACATTTACAGGAAGGCGGCAAAATGATGATCACCCTTGCAGGTGCCATGAGCACAGCGGAGTTGGGTATCTCCCTCGCCGAAATGATCCGCCGGGATAAAGTGCAGATCATCACCTGTACGGGCGCTAATCTGGAAGAGGATATCATGAACCTGGTGGCGCATGATCATTATAAAAGAGTGCCCCACTACCGTGACCTGAGCCCCCAGGAAGAAGGGGAGTTGCTGGCGCAGGGCTTTAACCGTGTAACCGATACCTGCATTCCTGAAGAAGCGGCTTTCAGGAAGATACAGCATCATATCTTTAAGATATGGCAGGATGCTGAAAGCAAAGGTGAACGGTATCTTCCGCATGAATACATGTACAAACTTTTGCTCAGCGGCGTAATGAAGCAGGATTACCAGATCGATCCTAAAGACAGCTGGATGATCGCCGCGGCGGAGAAGAACCTGCCGATCATCGTGCCGGGATGGGAAGACAGCACCATGGGGAACATTTTTGCTTCTTATTGTATCAAAAATGAGTTGAAACCCTCTACCATGAAGAGCGGCATTGAATACATGACCACCCTGGCCGACTGGTACACCAAAAATTCCGGTGGAAAGGGCGTTGGATTTTTCCAGATCGGAGGGGGTATCGCCGGTGATTTTCCCATTTGTGTCGTACCCATGCTCTACCAGGACCTGGAGATGACCGACATCCCCTTCTGGAGTTATTTCTGCCAGATATCCGATTCCACCACTTCTTACGGATCTTATTCCGGTGCCGTCCCCAATGAAAAGATCACCTGGGGTAAACTGGATGTCCATACACCCAAATTCATCATTGAGAGCGATGCCACCATTGTAGCGCCGCTCGTATTCGCCTGGCTGTTGCAGTGGTAGACAACATCCGACAGGAGATTTCCCCATAAGGATTATTGATGCATGGAGGGTGTCATCTGCCTGAGCAATGGCGGATGGTTGTCTGTCATGATACTCCTGGCCGCTTTACCAGCCCAATGTCGTATTAACGGGGCAACCACCCGGCTTATATTCAGGATTTAATTTTGCCGGTACGGGGGCACCCAGTTTTTTTCTCCATTGCACCAATAAATGCTGCAACTGTTTTGTCCTGGCCGGATATACATCAGTCAGGTTTTTTCGTTCTCCCGGGTCGCTGTCAAGGTTGTATAATTCCAGGTGGCCATCCTCGTAATACTGCTGCAATACCCATGGGCCCAAACGGACCGAAGAGCCGGGCCGGGTCCGAAAACACTGATCGCCGGACTGTCTGTTTGGGGCATATTTTTTCAACGTCTGCAGATAGATGGGAAAATCCCAAAAGAAGGGTTCTTCTGCTCTTTGCTCACCTTTTAAAACGGGCAAAATACTGCTGCCGTCCAGAATTTTACCTTTTGGTTTGGCAATGCCGGCCACATCCAAAAAGGTGGGAAAGAAATCCGTGTTGATCACCGGTTGATGGGTAGAGGAGCCGGGTGCGACCTTGCCTGGCCAGACAATGATCATGGGGATACGGATGCCCCCTTCGTAGTAAGATCCCTTGCCGGCCCTCAGGGGCCACTGATGCGTGATGCCATACACACCTCCGTTATCGGAAGTGAAAATAATAAAGGTATTGTCAAATTTCCCGGACTTTTTAAGATAATCGATCAACCTGCCCACGTTGGTATCCATGGTTTGGATCATGGCGGCATACTCGGCGTTGTCCTGACCGTAACTTCCTTTCTTATGCTTGTACTTTTCCACAAGTGCAGGCTTTCCCTGAAGAGGCGTATGCACCGCGTAAGTGGCGAAATTCATAAAGAAGGGTTTATCGTGAACCGTCTTTAAGAACCCGATCGCCAGGTCCGTCAGGTGATCGGTCAGATAGGTCCCTTTTGGTCCGTCTTTGAGTGTCCGGTTGTGCCACGGGCTGAAATAACCTCCCGGCGGATGCCCGTATTCAGCACCCCCGATATTCACGTCAAACCCGAATTTTGTCGGGTCTTTGCTGATATGCCATTTACCCACATGGCAGGTGGAGTAACCATTTGCCCGGAGCACCTGTGTGAAGGTGAGCACATCCGGTCTGATGTGCTCCCGGTTCGGGACCGGGATCAGCTTGCGGTTTTCGGATTTTCCCCTTTCGGAGCTGCCGACCGTATAGACGCCCGTCCTGGGCGCCCACTGGCCACTGAATAAACTGGCCCTGCTGGGAGCGCAATTGGCAGCCGCTGCATAGGCATTGGTAAAGATCATGCCTTCGGCGGCCAGCCTGTCAATGTTGGGTGTTTCATAATAATGGCTGCCCATATAACCCAGGTCGCGCCATCCCAGGTCATCAATATCGATGAGCAGGATGTTGGGCTTTTGTTTTTCGGCCGGGGGCTTACCCGCCGGCTTTTTAAACCCTGCTGTACCCACGAATAAAAATGCCAAAAAAATGATCTTTACTGCATGCATCGGGAGCGGTTTAAGGGATTCGTTTTAACGATAGCCGTTGTTCGTAGGATCGGACTTCAGCAAATTGGGATTTAAATTAATTTCTGTCGGTGGAATAGGCAAGAGAATATTTTTGGGCGTGATGTTCA
>DASULB010000397.1:0-3052 GCA_036278455.1 Chitinophagaceae bacterium
CCGTCGAAGCCCATGTCAGCATAAAATCGCGGCTCCCTGTTGAAATGAAGCCCTACTGTCTGGTAGCCTTCCTTGATGTTGAACTTGTTAATTGCCGTAGCTGTCCTGAGCTTATACCGGTCGGCATAGTCCCATGTTTTATCCTCGGTAATAGGTACCCCATGATTGGTATAGAAGAGTTCGGCCATTCTCATCGTGGGTGCATATAAAGACTGGATATTCGGTGTTGCTTCCGGTAAAAGCCTGGCCTGGGAGTACCATTGAAGATAATTTGTCAGGCTATTGGGATCTCCCCATATGACTTCGGAGTTCCATTTATCGGTAATACAATTGCGGATGCTCATTTTTGTAATGGTCGTGTCCGACAGGCCATCCTTGTTTGGATCCCAGTGATAAAGTTTATAACCATTGCTCTCACAAAAATCTATGGCTTCCCTGCAGGCATCCGCGGCTTTCCTCCATTTCTCCGGGTCATAGGCAGCATTAAAAAGATGTCTTCCCTTTTTATCGGTGAAATTCGCGTAATCGGAATTACCATTGAACAAGGGACTGGCAGCCGCCACCAATATGCGGGCTTTGATCGCCAGGGCGATCGCCTTGGTGATCCGGCCCTGCTCGGTAACGCCATTTTCAATCACGTCCGGCAGGTTCGTGGCCGCTGAATCTATCAGGGTGACAATATAATGGAAGCAGGAATCCACCGGTTCTCTGACCACTTTCACTTCGTCAGGTCCGCTGGAAACCGGCAAATTTTTATTTACTATCGGAATGGGGCCATACATTCGGAGCAACAGCCAATGATAGAACGCTTTGAGAAACATCACCTCGGATCTCCACCTATCCTTGTCAAACTGGTCCAGATCAGGCACCTTGTCGATATTGGCCAGAAAAATATTACAATCCCTGATGGCCTTATAGCAGGGAGTGCCTGATGTTGATCCATCCCAGTAATCCACATAGGGCTTGACAATGTTCTGACTGCCCCGGGCAATATTCCAGGGGTTATTGGATACCGCGTAATACCAGCATTCATCCCCGCCCAGAAAAGCGGGATCCTGTTGCAGGTTGTCTTCACTGGGCAGATAGGAATAACAGGTAAACAGGAACTTCTCCGCCTCGCTCCGGGAAACGAAGGCATTATCGATGGTGGCCACATCATCCGGAACAATATCCAGGTAATTGCAGGAGCAGGATAAGCACACCAGGCTAAAGAAGAAAAATAATTTTTTCATACGTTTCATACCGAAATATTTTAGAAGGAGATCTGTACACCAATGTTCATTACTTTTTGGATGGGGTAACCCAGTCCGTCACCGCCCATCTCTATATCCCATAACTTAAATCCGCTTACCGTCAGCAGGTTGGTGCCGCTCAGATAAAAGCGGGTCTTGGTCACATGCCAGCGCCGGGTCATTTTTTCCGGAAGGGTATAACCGAATTCCAGCGTTTTTAGTCTCAGAAAGGCACCATTGCGCATAAACCAGGTATTGCGCTGGGAGTTGTTCTTAAGCAAATCAGTGGTGGCGGACAACCTGGGCCACAGCGCATATACGTTTCTGTTATCTTCTGACCAGTGATCATCTGCAATAGCCTTCAACAGCTGGTTCTGGTAGATGATTCCTGAATTTTTCTCATCGTCATTATAATAATAGGGAACAAATGGGGCGCTGGCATTTACATTGATCCAAAAGGATTCACGCGCAAGTCCCTGGAAAAAACAGGAAAGGTCAAAATCTTTATATCCGGCTGAGAAACCGAATCCATAGACAATCTCGGGCGTTGTGGGATATCCGATCGGCACCTGGTCGAGTGTCGTGACCTGGCCGTCACCGTTCACATCCCTGTATTTGATATCCCCCGGATGATACTCACCAAAATTCTGGTGTGGCGTATTGGCGATCTCGTTATCGTCCACAAACAGATGCTCCGCGATATATCCCCATTGCTGGGACAGGGAATACCCTATATGGGACAGATACCTGCTGGTATAATTCGGTTCTTCGTATACAGTAAATGCACTGGTGGCATAAGTGAAGTTTCCCCTCGCCTGCAACCAGAAGCTTTGTCCGAAATACTGCTGATATTCCACCGATAAATCGATGCCCTTGCCTTTGGCCTCCCCTACGTTGGCCTGTGGAGACGATGAGAGACCCGTTGTATAGGGAATATAGGCTCTTTTCATCAATATATTGGTCCGGTGTTGCCTGTACAGGTCCAGTTGTATATTGACCTTGTCCAGCAGACCCAGCTCCAGGCCAAGGTTGGTCTTAGCGGCCGTTTCCCAGGTAATGTCCTCGTTGGCATACCTGGATATCGACACACCGTTCCTGCGATAAGCATAATCCGTTCCGAAATGTGCCCCTCTGTCCGGGTCATTCATATCTACATTTGACAGGTAAAAGAACCGGTCAGAGGGTGAGCCAATGGCGTCATTGCCCACAAGACCATAAGTGGCCCGCAGTTTCAAATTGGAGATCACATGGCTCAGGGGTTTCCAGAATTTCTCCTTGGAGACATACCAGGCAAGACCCACGGAAGGGAAAAACCCGAAGCGTTTGGCTTTATAAAACCGTTCTGATCCGTTATAGCCAAAATCAAATTCAGCAAAGTATCTTTCGTCATATGCATAAGTAAACCTGCCGGATACCCCGATATTACGATGAGGGAGCGAGGTCTGCAGATCACCGGCATTCGCATCAACCTGGTTATCCATGAGAAACACCAACATACCGCTGACAGCGTTTCGTTTATTAAATGTGTTATTGTAGTTCAATATGGCCTGTACATGGGAGGTTGAAGTCACTTCTTTTTGCCCTTCATTATACGCGAGATAATCCGTTGCGGTGGTTTCATTAATGAGCCCGAGGTTATATGCGTTGCGGATCTTATCGTATGTTGTCACCTGATAGTAATAGGGATTGTAAAACCGGGAAATATCATAATAGGACCTCCGGGTGGTATTGAGCATCGCACTTAAGGAAAGGCCTTTTAAAATAAACGCAAAATCCTGTTTTAGCTCGAATTGGGCCATCATCAACGACCTGGAATAATC
>DASULB010000398.1:0-15026 GCA_036278455.1 Chitinophagaceae bacterium
ATTCCCAACATGGCAACAGCCAATGCAGACATCTGGCTCAACGGTGAAAACGTGGAACAGCCCATCAGGGAAATAAGCGTGGCCGCCAGGGTAAGTGAAATCGCGGCCATCGCCGAGGTAAGGGAATTCGCTGTGGGTTGCCAAAGAAGCATGAGACACGACAGCGGCATTGTAATGGATGGCAGGGATGTCGGAACGGTCGTTTTTCCTGATGCCGAACTGAAAATCTTTATGACGGCTGACATGGAGGTCCGCGTAGCACGACGGTACAAGGAAATGCTGCAAAAGCATGAAAACGTTTCATTGCAGGAGGTCAGGGAAAATATCGCTCAGCGGGATTATACCGACACCCATCGCATCATTAGCCCGCTGAGACAAGCCGATGACGCCATTGTCATAGACAATACAGACCTGACACCCGAACAACAGCTGGCTTACGCATTAAAATTGGTCAGGGCAATTACCGGTTAGTCAGAAAAGCACTCCTGTGAAGATTCCTGTGGGACTCAAAACATCCATAAGGAGCGAAGGAGCGGTCTTGTCATCAGCAGGAAGTCATCAGGGAGTTCCCCCCGCGATCTTTGGTTTCCCTGCCAATTATCGCCCAGTTACCAAAAATTTACGGTCACTTACCTTTTTATTCCCTATTCCGACATGAGCCGATGTAGATTTATCCCCGGAAAGGGATGAAAACCGACGGCTTTCGTCTTGTTTGTTAATCCATCTCCTTTCCTCTCTAAATACCCACTAAAGGCGCCCTTAACTGGGCGCTTTTTTTTCATTCAGCCATCATAGGCTTCGATCATCTGCTCAATTTTGTTTTCCAGCCCATAGAAAGAAAGCAGCCGGCGAATGACACCTTCCACCAGGGCGTCCGGGCACGAGGCACCGCTGGTGATGATGATCCGGATCGGCTCTTTGACAGGCAGGTAGCCTGTCGTTTTTATTTCTTTTGCCAACCCACAGTCCCAATGCAGGATTTCCTGCTCGGACAACAGCTTGTTCTCCGAGGAAACAAAATAGGTGGGCATTTTCTCCTCGCATAATTCTACCAGGTGTGAGGTATTGGAACTGTTATATCCCCCCACAACGATCGCCAGGTCGGCGTCTTCGTTTAATATCTGCCTGATCGCGTTTTGGTTGTCATTGGTAGCGTAACAAAGGGTATCCTTCGTATCGGCAAAATGCTCCTGCAGGCCATCCTCATTGTCGTCTCCGTATTTCTCAGCCATGACCTGTTTAAAAAAATCGGCGATGGCCTGCGTCTCATGCGCCAGCATGGTCGTTTGATTGACCACCCCTACATGAAGAAGGTCCTTCTCGATGTCAAAGCCACTGGAATATTGCCCACGAAAAACCTCCTCAAACTCCCTGGCCGGCCGCCTGCCCAACATGAAATCCGCCAGCAGCCTGGCTTCCTTCATATCCCGGACCATGATGGTGGGGGTATGGGTCCTGCTGTGTGAGAAGGTGGCCCGTGTCTCCTCATGCCCCGGCTTGCCATGCACGATCACGGTAAAATCCTTTTCACCAATGGATTCCGCTTTGTTCCACACCCGTTCCACAAAAGGACAGGTGGTGTTATAGTGCCTGGTATCGATGCCGATGTCACGCAACCGGGCTTCTATTTCCCGGGTGGTTCCAAAAGCAGGTATGATCACAATATCCTCGGAGGTAATTTCCTCCCACGGCAACAGCTGCTTTCCGGAAGTGTCCATGATAAAACGAACGCCGCGATCCCGTAAATCACTGTTTACATGTGGATTATGGATCATTTCGCTCAATAAAAACACCCGCTTGCCGGGATTCTCATCCAATATCTTAAAAGCGATCTCAATGGCGTTCTCCACCCCGTAACAAAACCCGAAATGGCGCGCCAGCATGATCTGCAACGGGCCGAAGTCAAGCATGGTCGGCGTGAAATCCTTTTTCATCTTATCCTGCTGCTTACGCTTCTTCTTGATGGCCGTAATCAGGGGGCTGCGGTATATGATGGGAATATCAAAAGTTTTCATGGCGGTACTGCTTTTGGGTTCTTTTAGATAAGCGCTTAATACCTGAATGCGCGGCGAAGCGGCTAAAGGGTCCCTTGCCGAAAAGCCGGACAAAGCAGGGGCAAAGATACGAACTACGGGCTCCCGGCAGAAGATAATTCAAAAATAATCTCCCGATATGGCCCTATCTTTGGGCATTGATCCTCCATAAATCAAACCGCTTTACAAATGAAAAAATATCTCCTCTTTCTATTGCCGGTCATCGCCCTGTGTACTTTATTCGCATTTCGTGCAGAAAAGTCCGTTCTGCTGCGTGTACACCTGCAGAAAGGTTCAACCTACCTGTATAAGACATCTCTTAACCAAAACCTCGTCACCCAGATAGCCGGACAGTCCATGAACGCCAAAGTGACCATGGAATCCGGCATGGACCTTAAAGTGACCGAAAAGTACAAGGACAGCATGTTGATGAATGCCATCTACCGCCACATGGCCGTCAATTTATCTTCCATGGGGCGGCATCAGATCGTTCTTGATTCCAGGGACAGCTCCGGCGGCACCGGAAGCAGGTTCAAAAAATTTTTCTCCACCCTGCAGGCGCATCCCGTGGTGATCAAGACCGACGCTGAAGGAAATATTCTGGACATGCGCGGCCTGGAGCAACTGCAGCAGGCAGTGAACGCATCCGGCGCCACCAGCAACCCGGCAGCCCGGAAGCTCTTAGACAATTTGCTCAGCGACGAAACCTTTAAGCATCATTTCACCAACCTCGGCATTTTTCCCGACAAACCCGTCGCGGTGGGTGATCACTGGGAAAGGACCACCCACGTGAACAATATGGTTACGGTGGATGTCCACACTACCCTGACGGTCAATGACATTCAACCCGACAAAGTGCTGTTGGGCATCAAAGCGGATATGAGCAGTCAGAGGGACTCCGCCACCATTCAGGGGATGACCATCCCGGTCCATCTCACCGGGACACAAACCGGAACTTATACCATCGACCGGGCCACGGGACTCATTTCCAGCGGCGCCATTGATCAGAAGATAAACATGAAGATGTCCATGATGGGACAGGACATGGCGACGGATATCACCGGGACCTACAATGTTTCGGAAAGCCTCGAAAAATAGGTTCCGCAAAAACCTGTTATAGAAATTTAAGCCGATTCTCCTGTAGCATTGATGCCGTGCAGGATATTGCAAAGGTGTTTCGCTTTGTCCGGAATGGCCCAAGGCAATACTCAGACCGGTTTACCGTAATGCTAAAATCCCTTGTCATCTGCGGAAGGACCGTAAATAGCGGGCACCGCGATGTCGTTAAGACGCATATACACCGTTAACTGTCCGCGGTGATGAACCCAATGGTTAAGAGAAGAGCTTATAATTTCCTTTTTGGGAGAACTGAACAGGACCTGTCCATGGCTTTTGAGTGCAAAGGGCTCCAAAAGCGCTTCGTTGGAGACATTTTGTAAAGCCCCTTTTGCCCACTGTATATTTTCGTCAAAATGACCCACCAGGTCCTCCGTCGTTTGGGGCTGGACGTGCTCAAAAGTGGCAAAATCAATGTCGCCTTTTTCGATAATGTGTGCGATCCATTTGGGGATCTCCGCCACCAGCAGCGCCAGGTAACCCATGGTCATGGATTTTTCATGTGGTTTCCAGCCAAACAGGGTTTCAGGGATCCTTTCGAGACATTTGCGGGTGGCGGCGGTTTCAGCCTCCAGTTCGGCTAAATATTCCCTGCCGATGATCAGATGGTTCATGATGGCCTTTTTGAAGATAAAAATACACCCTGTTTTTCACATACAAAAATCAATCTTGTCTTGTTCTGCCCCATTCGAATAGCTCCATCCCCGTTAAATTCCCCTCCCCTGTTAAGCCAATCCCGGGCGCATCTTCGCGCTCCTACAGGGCGGTTTTGTTTCTTACAAAAAATTTTATGGAGCCATTCAAATATCCTATCTTTGCACCCCATTTGAGCTTTCTGTGGGATGTGGTACCACAGGACGCCTAACAAAACGCCA
The DNA here is from genome assembly GCA_036278455.1 of Chitinophagaceae bacterium. Lineage (GTDB taxonomy): Bacteria > Bacteroidota > Bacteroidia > Chitinophagales > Chitinophagaceae > FW021-bin31. The sequence goes on from DASULB010000398.1 coordinate 4,025, forward strand.
CAAAATTCACTAAAAGGAGGATTTTAATTTTGGAAGAAAACAAAAATGTAAACAATCAAAACGCTGAAGAGCAGGCACAGCCAACAGCGACAACAAATGAACCTGCTGCGGACCAGTCCAATGGGTCAGAAGAACAAAAGACTGAACAAACACCTTCAAACGCCGCTGATTCCCAGGAGGCCCCGGTAAACAACCAGGCCGAGGGACAACCCGAAGCGGCCGCGCAACCGGAAGCGACCTCCGGGCAAGAGGTTTCTCCCAGCGAACCACAGGAGGTTCAGGATCAGGCAACTTCGCCATCCGCTCCGGAAGAACAGGCCACCCCGAAAGAAGCGCCCGAACCGGAAAAAGAAACGGCGCACGACGACTTCGACTGGACCGTGGACAAGCGCAACGTATCGGTCTATTCACAGGATGAAAAAGACCGTTATGAAAAGATTTATGACGACACTTTCAAAGACATTACTGAAGGACAGGTTATTTCCGGCATTGTAGTAGGACTGACCAAGACCGACGCCGTCATCAATATCGGCTTCAAATCCGACGGGCTTGTCTCCCTCAATGAATTCAGGGATTCTCCCGATTTGAAACTGGGCGATACCACCGACGTGCTGGTAGTGGAAAAAGAAGACCGTGCAGGGCAATTGCATCTGAGCCGTCGCCAGGCGCGCATGCTCCGTTCATGGGAACAGATCGTGGACGCCTATAAATCCGGTGAAGTCATTACCGGAACGGTTACCAGTAAAACCAAAGGTGGTCTCATCGTTGATATCAACGGTTTGGAGACCTTCCTGCCAGGTTCACAAATCGATGTGAAACCGGTCACTGATTATGACCAGTTCGTGGGTAAGACCATGGAATTCAAGGTAGTGAAAATCAATGAAGCCATCCGCAATGCCGTTGTCTCCCATAAAGCGCTGATCGAAAGTGATATCGAACAGCAACGTGCCGACATCATCGGCAAACTGGAGAAAGGACAGGTCCTGGAGGGCACCATCAAGAACATCACCGACTTCGGCGCCTTTATCGACCTGGGCGGTGTGGACGGACTGCTCTATATTACCGATATCAGCTGGGGCCGCATCAATCATCCGAGTGAAGTACTGAAACTGGATCAGCAGATCAACGTGGTGGTACTGGACTTCGATGATGAGAAAAAGCGTATCAGCCTCGGTCTCAAACAGTTAACACCCCACCCCTGGGATACGCTGCCCGCGGACATCCGCGAAGGCGCTATCGTGAAAGGAAAGGTTGTCAACATAGAGGATTACGGCGCATTTCTTGAGATTGTACCCGGCGCTGAAGGCCTCGTACACGTTTCGGAGATCTCCTGGGCTTCCAACCCTGTCAATGCCAAAGAATTCTTTGACCTGGGACAGGAATATGAGGCCAAGGTCGTGACCCTGAATAAAGAGGAAAGGAAAATGAGCCTTTCCATCAAACAGCTGACACAGGACCCGTGGGATACCATCGAAGAGAAGTATCCGCTGGACAGCCGTCATAGCGGCCAGGTGAAGAACATCACCCCCTATGGCGTATTCGTGGAGCTGGAAACCGGCATCGGCGGTATGATCCACATCTCCGACCTGAGCTGGACCAAGCGTTTCAATCATCCCGGTGAATACACCAAGGTGGGTGAGAACATCGACATCACCATCCTGAACATAGACAAGGACAACCGTAAACTGTCTCTCGGTCATAAGCAGATAGAGGAAGATCCCTGGAATACGTTTGAATCCGTATTCCCGATCGGCTCTCAGCATCAGGGCACCATCATCCGCAAGGATGACAAGGGTGCTACTGTACAACTGCAATATGGTGTAGAGGCATTCGCCCCTTCCCGTCACCTGAGGACAGAGGATGAGAAACCGCTGAGTGTGGATGATGTGATCGACGTGGTGATCATAGAATTCGACCGCAACGATAAACGCATCGTCGTTTCTCATACCCGCACCTGGGAACAGAAGATGGAAGATGAAAAGCAGGCGGCCAACAGAGAAAAACGCGCTTCCGCGGATAAAACCAAAAAAGCCGTGAAAACGATCCAGTCCCGGGTAGAGAAAACCACCCTGGGAGATCTGGGTGTGCTTGCCGAGATCAAACATAAGATGCAAAACGCCCAAAACGAAGCGGCGGAAGAGGCAAAAAATGAAAGCAAGGAAGCACCGGCCGGTGCCAAAGACGAAGTAAAAGACGAACCTAAGCAAGGGCAGACAGAAACACCGGAACAAGAAACCGGAGCGACGGAAACGCCTGAGACGGTAAATGAGACCGGAACCGAAACCGAAAAGCCGGCGGATGAGCCATCAGCAAAGGAAGCCGGGGAATCAGCATCTGAAAAGAAGCCTGAAGACGATAAATAAGGTTTTTTATTGAATGATCGAAAAGAGGTGGTGTTGTAACGGACACCACCTCTTTCCTTTTACAGCCATACCGACTATTTTTATATCTTCATCACGCATTTACATTTTCTATGCTGGATGTTTACTTTATCAGCGGTCTGGGAGCAGACCAACGGCTTTTCCAATATCTCGATATTCAGGGTATCAGACCGCACTTCGTGCATTGGATTACCCCTGGGAAAAATGAAAGCTGGGACAGCTATGCACAAAGACTGCTGGACCAGATAAAGACACCCGACCCCGTATTGATAGGCATGTCCATGGGCGGAATGATGGCCATGGAAGTCAGCAAACTGATACCGACAAAAAAGGTCATCCTCCTCTCAAGCGCCAAAACCTATCATGAAATCCCTCCGTACTTTCGCCTGTTGCGCATTTTTAGAGGACACCAATGGTTTTCCTATGAATTACTGACGCGCCTGGGGCTGATATTCGGAGGCTGGCTTTTCGGTACTACCTGCAAAGCGGATGAAGCGCTGCTGAAAGAGATCATTCATGACACCGATGAAACATTTTTCCGTTGGGCGTGGCAACGGGTAGCTTCCTGGCGGAGCACTTTCCAGGGAAACCATGTCACACATCTTCATGGCAACCATGATCACATGCTGCCCATTCGTTATACCCGGCCGGACTATGTCATTGAAGGCGGCACACACCTGATGGTGGTCAATAAAGCCGATGAAATATCACAGCTTCTGCAAGAACTCCTGGCCGGTATCCCCGGTGGCCAGGTTTGAGATCGCCAAAATACCAACGCCTTAAAGCACGGGACAATGCCGCAGTGACGGGTATACTTTTTATCCGTTTCGTCATCCGCTTATAAAATATTCTGTCTTTTCTTTGCAATAACCCCCGGCTGGGTTTATTTTTAACAATCCTTTACAACAGGAGCAGCTTATGGATTCAAGAAGGGATTTTATCAAAAAAGCATCTTTGTTAGCCGGCGGGGCCGGCCTCTGGCAGACCCTGCCCTCCTCCATTCAAAAGGCCATCGCGATCAATCCTGACCCCGGTACCACCTTTGAAGACGCCAGCCATGTGGTGCTGCTCATGCAGGAGAACCGTTCCTTTGATCATTGCTTTGGCACCTTGCAGGGTGTCCGTGGTTTCAATGATCCGCGGGCCATCCATCTGCCCGACAAAAACCTGGTCTGGCTGCAATCCAACGCAAAAGGAGAAACCTACACCCCTTTCCGCCTGGATATCACCGATACCAGGGCTACCTGGATGAGCTCACTGCCCCATTCCTGGACCAGCCAGGTGGACGCCCGCAACGAAGGCAGGCACGACCACTGGCTGGAGGCCAAGCGCTCAGGCAACAAACAGTACGCCGATATGCCCCTGACACTCGGCTATTATAACAGGGAGGATCTTCCTTTCTACTATGCCCTTGCAGACGCCTTTACGGTTTGTGACCAGCATTTCTGCTCCTCTTTGACAGGCACCACTCCCAACCGCCTTTATTACTGGACCGGCACCATCCGGGAGCACCAAAACGGGGATTCCCCCGCGAATGTGGATAATTCGGATGTGGATTACGACAGTCCGGCAAACTGGACCACGTTTCCCGAAAAACTGGAAGCCCGCGGGGTGTCCTGGAAGGTCTATCAGAATGAGTTGAGCGTCGGCGTCGGTTTTAAAGGCGAACAGGACAGCTGGCTGGGTAACTTCACTGACAACCCGCTGGAATGGTTTTCCCAATACCATGTCCGTTATTTACCGGCGCATACCCGTTACCTTCAGCAGCACGCCGACAAGCTGGCGCTGGAAATAAAATCGCTGGAAAAGGAAGCGACCCCCTCCGCAGAAAAGGCGCTGGGGAAAAAACGACAGGAGCTGAGCGACCTGAAAGCGTCGATTTTGAAATTCAGCCGTGAAAATTTCCAGCACTTACCCCGGCGGGAACAGAACCTTCACGGCAAGGGCTTTACGACCAACGTGGCGGATCCTTCTTATCATGAACTGACCGAGTTAGACTACCGGGATGGGGATGTCGACCGTCAAATGCAGCTCCCACGGGGGGATGTCCTTTACCAGTTCAGAAAAGATGTGCAGGAAGGTACACTCCCCACCGTGTCGTGGCTGGTGGCACCCGAAAATTTTTCAGATCATCCCGGCGCCCCATGGTACGGCGCCTGGTATGTATCGGAGGTACTCGACATCCTTACCCAAAATCCGGAGGTATGGAAAAAAACGATCTTCATCCTCACTTATGATGAGAATGACGGGTACTTTGATCATATCCCGCCTTTCGTAGCACCCGACCCTACCGATCCGCGAACCGGAAAATGTTCGGCGGGGATCGACACCACGGTGGATTATGTGACCCGGGAACAGGCAAGCGCCCTCAAAGGAAAGCCCAAAGATCCTGAACGCGTAAGCCCGGTAGGGCTGGGTTACCGGGTACCCTTTGTCGTCGCATCCCCCTGGAGCCGTGGCGGATGGGTGAACTCCCAGGTATTTGACAATACATCCGTTTTGATGTTCCTGGAAAAGTTCCTGGCAAAAAAGCCGGGAAAGGCCATCCGGGAAGACAACATCAGCCCCTGGCGCCGGGCGGTATGTGGTGACCTGACTTCCATCTTTCGCCCTTACAACGGAGAGGAAATAAAACTCCCGCCCTTTGTCCGGAAGAAACCCTTTCTGGAAAGGATCTATAATGCGCGCTTTAAAGACCTCCCCGCAGATTATAAAATAGTGTCCCCGGCAGCGCAGAAAGCCCTCAACGAAAACCCCGGCTCCTCCCCGCTCATGCCTGCACAGGAAAACGGCATCCGCCACGCATGCGCGCTCCCTTATCAGCTATACGCCGAAGGGAAGCCGGGCGGTGACAAAAAATCATTCCTTCTCAAACTGAAAGCCGCCGATGAGCACTTTGGTAAAGAGGCTGCCGGCGCACCTTTTACCGTATATGACATGAAGACCTTCGCCATCCGTAACTACGCAGTCACGGCCGGTGATTCCCTCACCGATTTATGGGAGATCCCCGACGGGGAAAAAGGCGCCTATCATTTCCGTGTTTACGGACCGAATGGTTTTTTCAGGGAATTCAGGGAAGACGCCAGCAATCCCGGACTCGTGATCCGTTGTGAATACGAGCGGAAATTATCTGCCGGCAAAAAAGCTTCAGGCAATGTAGAAGTGCACCTTAAAAACACGGAGGGTGGTCCACCCTGCCAGGTGGAAATCACGGATAACGCTTATGGAATGGCGCCTGTTCTGCAGCCTATGCCCGCGGGCGCCACCGTGACGGTCCCCATGCACCTGGAGAAAAGTTTCGGATGGTATGACTTTACGGTCAGGATACGGGGCAGTAAGCACTTCACGCGGCGCTATGCAGGGCGGGTGGAAACAGGAAATGCATCCTTTACAGACCCGGCTATGGCAAGGGTCGCGACATAGACCCGGTGCCAATTAGAAAATCAAGCTTTTTGAATCAATTCCGATCCGATGCCAATGGCCCCATCTTCATCGTGGAGTAGGAAAGATTCAATTTTAAAAGCCCTAAATCCCCAAAGGAATACACCGTATGTCTGCTAAACGTGTTTTCATCTTGCTGCCTTGTCTTGTACTGTCTCTTTTTTATTGCAGCGGCCAGTCAACGCTCACCGGCACCGTCACCGGCCAAAACGCCGCTGCGATCCCTTACGCGACCGTTTCCCTGTCGGATGTGGCGGGTAAGTCCTCCGTGGTACAAGCCGACACTGCAGGGCGGTTTATGTTTAAAAACCTGATCACACGAACTTACCGGGTGAAAATATATTCGCTCGGTTATGGCATGGTGGACTCCACTATCCGGATTGACCGGGATACGGTGATCCATATCTCTTTAAAGCCGCTGAAAGGATCCCTGAAGGGCGTGACCGTCAGGGCTGACAAGCCGTTTATCGAACGAAAGCCCGATCGCGTGATCTATCATCTGGCAGGCAATGTTACCGCTGCCGGAGCCGACGGACTGGAGGCGCTTAGCAAAGCGCCGGGCATAAAAATAAACAACAACATCATTTCCATCGCCGGCAAAGGATTGGTCAGCGTGATGGTCAACGACCGGCTGTTGCACCTTTCGGGCGAAGAACTCACCCGCTACTTAAAATCCATGTCCGCGGGCCAGATCGATAAAATTGAGATCATCACACATCCTTCCGCCCGATACGACGCATCGGGCGGCGGCGGACTGATCAACATCATCACCAAACAAAATAAACAACCGGGCTTGAGCGGCGATATCCAGGGTTCCCTGATGCGGTTCCTTTTTACAAACCCTCCCGACTACGGCGTACCTGTCTATGGATACGGCACCGGAAGTGCCAACCTGAATTACAACGCACCCAAATGGTCGGCGTACGGCAACGTCACTTACAACCGTGGGCGGGAACTCGAAGGATACGGGATAGAGATCGATTATCCCAAACAACACTGGGCGATGGGTGATACCGGTGATTACAAACACAGCACCATTAACTTTTTGGCAGGTGCAGACTACAAAATAAACGCCCATACCACAGTGGGCTTCCAGTACACATTCGGAAAGGAAGTGTACCAGGGCGCGGACTACGTGCATAATCCGATTTACAACATTGGCGGAGGTGTGGATTCTATCCTCCGCTCCTTTGCTACTTATTATCCCATCGCCCTGAGCAATTCCCTTAACCTTCATTTCATCAATGACCTGGGAACAAACGGCAAGAAACTGACCGTAGACGCTGATTACTTTAATTATTACAGGACCGATCTATCATCATTCAGGACCAATACGTACAGCGGCGAGGGCAAATTAATCCCGGGCAGTGAGACCCGGTATAAGGATACGACCAAACAGAATATCCTGGTTTACACGTTGAAGGCTGATCTGGAACTCCCCACATCTTTTGCCAAATTCATGGTGGGCGGCAAGTTGAGTTTTATTGACAATTACAGCAATATTTATTATTATAAAAATGATTCCCTCACACTGAACCATGCGCTGAGCAACGAGTTTCGTTACAACGAAAATACCCAGGCACTATACGCCAGTGCCATCAAGGCGATCGGGTCATGGAAACTGCAGGCAGGCCTCCGGACCGAGCTGACTCAAACCACCGGCATTTCCTATTTCCTGAACCGGAAGACCCGGCATACCTATTTAAAACTGTTCCCTTCGGTACTGGTGTCCTACAAGGCTGATGAGAAAAACAACCTCTCCCTGAGTTATGGCAAACGGATAAACCGGCCAACCTTCTGGAACCTGAACCCCTATATATCATTAATGACCGCCTATTCGTACGTCGAAGGCAACCCTTCTTTGCAACCGGAATATATCACCAACATGGCCCTTACCCACACCTTTAAAGAACTGCTTACCTCCTCCGTTTATGTCAATGTCATCAATAATGGTTTTACCAGTATCACCCGGGCAAACGCCGACAGCAATTACATCCATACCATGCCCCTTAATTTTATAAAGACTTTGCGTTATGGGATCTCTGAATCCTTGTCCCTCACGCCCCTCCGCGGGCTGGAAAGCACCGTACAGGTAAACGCCTATTATACCCGTGCTCATTCAAGTCACCCCTATATCAACGGGATCACGGGATTTGGGTTGTACGTCGCCACGAACAATACCCTCACCCTGAATAAGGCAGGGACCCTCAAAGGGGCTGCTAATTTCTGGTGCCAATTCCCCGAAGTTGATCACATCGGAAGATCGAACACTTATTATAAACTGGACCTTGGTCTGATGGTCTTCACCCTGCACAAAAAGCTCAGCATCGCACTCAACGGCTCAGACTTGTTGCAATCAAGCGGTTCGGTCGTCCATACAACGGTCCAGGACCTCCATGAAACTTTTACGAATTTCCAGGTCTTCAGCAACATTAAATTATCAGCGAGCTGGCACTTTGGCAATAACAAAGTCAAACGTAAACCTATCAGTACAGGGAATGAGGCGGAACGGGAAAGGATCAATTAAGTGACCGCACAAATAAGACCGGATCCTTTCCGGTACATTGGTTTAGTTCTTTTTTACCTATATTTGATACATACTTATTTAAACTACATCATGAAACTCAGATACTTTTTATTCTCCTTCATGCTTTTCTTTGCACTGAACGCGCATGGCCAGCAACATTACATCATAGGCACCTTTAACCTGCGCTACGCCAATTCCGGGGACACCGGCAATATGTGGGTGCAGCGTGAACCGGTGATCGCGTCCCTGATCCGGTTTCATGACTTTGACATCTTGGGTACCCAGGAGGGTCTGATCGGCATGCTGAGAGACCTGAGTGAGGCTTTACCAGAATACCAACGGTACGGTATCGGCAGAGATGACGGGAAGGACGCGGGAGAACATTCTGAAATATTCTTCAAAAAGGATAAATTCAAACTCCTGGATCATGGCGATTTCTGGCTTTCCCAGACACCCGACAAGCCTTCCCTGGGCTGGGATGCTACCTGCTGCAACCGGATCTGCTCCTGGGTGTATTTACAGGACAAGACAACGAACAAGAAATTTTATGTCTTTGACACGCATTATGATTATCAGAAGGACCTTGCCCGCAATGAAAGCAGCAAGCTGGTCCTCAAAAAGATCAAGGCCATTGCAGGAAACAATCCTGTGATCTTGATGGGTGATCTCAACGGAGACAACAATTCAGAATGGTACAAAAGGATTGCCAATTCCTCCATCCTGAAAGACACCTACAAGGAAGCCAAACACCCTTACGCCGACAACCCCAGCTTTCAGGATTTTGGCAAACTAATAAAGGACTCCGGCATCATTGACCATATTTTCATCAGCAAGGACTTCTCCGTGAGAAGGTGGGGTATTCTCAGTGATACCTACCACGGCAAGTATCCTTCCGACCACTTTCCGGTGTTGACTGAAGTGATTTTTAAGTAAGTAGGGATTGCGGGGAGCCTCTTCTACCCTTAGGTGGTGGATTTGATTTCAGCTGAACTTTATTCAGGCAAAATAACAAACTCGAAAGCCAATGAATATTGGGAATTGTGACACCGGAATGGACTTAAGGCCCGCGGAGGAAATCTATCACGGGTAAGCCCGATCGGAAATGCAAATACCGGTATAGGAATGGGCAATTTTTGCAGAACAGGTCATTGGCAAAAAAATGTTCATGACGGGAAAGAATTAATCTATGGAAACGAAGGGGATAAAGCCCGCATCAAAAATATAACAATGGGAAGTTGATTAATCCTGAAACAAAGTGCTACATGAGGCCATCGAAACTCTAACCAAATGAAGATCCCAACAATACACGGAATCATCGACAGGCGAATACTGATAAATTACGTTGCCGAACCATCCTGTGTCGAAAGATACCTGCCAAAACCATTTTACCCCAAATTATACAAAGGGAAGGCTGTTGTCGGAATTTGTCTTATTAGGTTGAAAAACGTTCGACCAAAGGGCTTTCCGGCTTTCGTTGGTGTCCATTCAGAAAACGGCGCACATCGAATTGCAGTCGAGTGGATTGAAAATGGTGTTATCCGTGAGGGGGTTTATATCCCGCGAAGAGATACCTCTTTGAAATTAAATTCGATCGCCGGAGGAAAAATCTTTCCTGGAAAACACCACTTAGCGAAATTCAATGTCAAAGAAGAAAATGAGCACTATCATCTGGACTTTACCAGTTCTGATGGAACGACTATTGATATTGATGCAAAAGTTACAGATAAACTAAATGAAAACTCGATTTTCACAACAATTGAAGATGTCTCCATTTTTTTTGAAAAGGGTTCAATAGGCTATTCACCGGATAAACGTCACTTCGACGGTTTAAAATTGGAAATATATGAATGGAAGGTAAAACCACTTGAAGTGGAGAATGTCCGGTCAAGTTTTTTTGAGAACAATGAAATATTCCCAATGGGCACTGTTAGGTTTGACAATGCACTTTTAATGGAGAATATTACGCACAACTGGAAAACGTTAAAACCTATAAGCCGATCCTGCTAGCAAGCGGTTTAAAAACAGACATCATGGATGACACTGAAATCATAAAAGGCCTTACGAGAAACAGGGATGTTTTTAACGAACTATTACGCGACTTGACGCAAGAACAATATCTATGGAAACTCAGTCCTGAAAAATGGTGTTTACTCGAAATTGTCTGCCATCTGTATGACATAGAACGGGAGGATTTCAGGACAAGAACAAAACACGTTCTTGAAACACCGACAGCACCCTTTCCCCCTATTGATCCCCAGGGTTGGGTGGAAACCAGAAGTTACATCCGGCAAAACTACGAGGATAAGCTAAACGACTTCCTGACGGAAAGAGAGCATTCAATAAAATGGCTTCAAACACTCTCCAATCCAAATTGGGACAACGCTTCTGAACATCCAAACATGGGAAAATTGACTGCTAAAATGCTTTTATCAAACTGGCTTGCCCACGATTACCTGCACATCAGGCAAATAACAAAGTTGAAATATGACTATCTAAAACAACTGACAAATGAAGACCTAAATTACGCAGGTAATTGGTAAATAATGGAATTAACTGATTGGAATTGAGGTTAAGCGGAATGACAACATCCTGCGTATATAAATTTCGTGTCGGGTGATTTAGAAGCAAGCCTTGAGCATAGTGATTCTAATGA
>DASULB010000399.1:0-2896 GCA_036278455.1 Chitinophagaceae bacterium
TTTCTGGTGTGTTGGACAGTGCTCTTTAAACATTTGAATTTTACATGGCTTTACAAGACAAAGTGGCCCTCATCACGGGGGGCGCCAAGGGAATCGGCCTGGCTACGGCGGAGATCTTTCTCCGGGAAGGCGCCAGGGTGATCATCCTGGATACAGATACAGATGCCGGCGGAAAGGCAAAACAGCGGTTGGGCGACAGGATGGCGTTTTATCCGGCGGATGTGTCCAGGACCGCCGAAGTGCAATCCGCCATTGAGGCGGGCTTGTCCCATTTCGGAAGACTGGACTTCCTGGTGAACAACGCGGGCATCATCCGCTACGCCAATGCCGTGACCTGCACCGAAGCCCAGTGGGACCTGATGATGAATATCAATGTCAAGGCAGCATTCCTATGCGCCAAGTTTGCCATCCCGCATATGCAGAAGCAAAGTGACGGCGTGATTATCAACGTGGCCAGCGCGCAGTCCTTTATCAGTTCTTCCAATATGATGGACTATACCACCTCCAAATCGGCTCTGTTGGGATTCACCAGGAGTCTTGCGATAGACTTCGGACCGGCCATCCGGGCGGTGGCCATCTGCCCCGGTACGGTGGATACGCCACTGGCGAGAGATGCCTGGAATAATGCGAAGGACCCCGAGGCGGTACACCAGGAAAGCATTGATATGCATATTCTAAAAAGGATCGGCCGGCCGGAGGAGATCGGGGAGATGATCGTCTTTTTGTGCGGGGATAAGTGCACGTTCATGACCGGTCAGGCCATCCGCCTGGACGGCGGTTTGGGCATTTCCGTACCGGGAAGTGTGGAAGACAGAGGGTGCTATCCGGGGAGTGAACTATCTGCCTTTGCCTGACATCTTCATGTCTGACATCTGCATGCCTGAAAGGTTGACACCGCTGCCATAAGTCAGGATGTATTCGCTGTTGATAAGGTAAGCCCCTGCGTTCACTACCCTTTCCCCTTCGGTGATCCCCTTTAATATTTGTATCATCGTTCTGCCTGCTTTGCCCAGAGACACCTGTCGTCTTTCAAAGCTGCTGTCGGCCCGTTCTACCCACAGGTAATTATTTTTCTGTCCATAAATCACGGATGATTTGGGAACGACCAAAACAGATTGACCGGAGGAAGTTTGCAGGTGCACATAAGCCAGCATACCGGGTTGCAGACCGCCGTCAGGATTGGGGATTTCAATATGGAGCAAATGCACCCTGGAACCGGTCTCTAGGACAGGATTATCAAACACGATTTTGCCATAAAGTTTCCGCCCCGGAAATGCCTCGAGTTCGGCCCAGATTTTTGGGTGTGTTTCCAGCAGTGGCAGCTCGGTATCGTACAGTTGAGCCTGTATCCAGAGCGTATTATTTTTTACGAGGTTTAATACGGCTTCCCCTTCCTGCACATAATCGCCCTGCTGTTTCATCTTTTGGGTGAGGTATCCCGCTGATGTACTATAGATCGCTACTTTTCCTGTTGCTTCCGAAGCTGATTTGAGTGTGTTGATCTGATCAGCAGATAGTCCCCAGCGCAGAAGCTTTTGCTTTAAGGCCTGAAGGGTAGGGGTAAGGTCCACTGAAGCCTTCCGGAATAAATCCTGCTGTTTATATGCAAGCTTGTAATCCTTTTCTGCGGAAAGCAGATCAGGGCTATAGAGGTCATACAATTTTTGTCCGGCCTTCACTTTTTCTCCCGGATTGCGCACATACATTTTTTCAATCCATCCCCCGACCCAGGCGCTTACCACTTGGGTGCCTTGCGGGTCAAACAGGGTGGTACCGGTAAGTACCAGCCCGCCGTACAGGGGTGCCAGACGCGCGGTATCGGTACGGATGCCCGCCAGCAGTTGTTGACGGAGTGGAATATGGATGAGCGCGGGTGTGTCCACAGCCGCCTTTTGCATCGTTTTTACAGGCACCAAAGTCATGCCGCAGATAGGACATTTCCCCGGTTTGGCGGACCTGATCTGGTGATGCATGGGACAGGTATAAACTTCCTTTGGGGACATTTGCTGCATGGTCACCCGTGAATCCGTGGCTGCTTTCCCGTTGTCATTCGCCTGCCGGGTATTGCAGGAGGCTGTTATGACCAACACTGAAATGATAAAACCTTTCAAAACTGTTTTCATTTTAAATCCATTTACTTTGTAAAATCATCACTGTCCACCATATAAGCCGCATTTTCAACCAACTGATCCCCCGGGTGAATGCCGGAAAGCACCCGGATAGAATCACCTGTTTGTAAACCCGTTCGCACCTCCCTGGCCTGAAACACCCCCTTATGGACTGGATCCTTTACCCATACCACACTGCGGGTACCCAGCAGATTGACCGCGGACAGCGGGATATTCCAACCGCCGGCCTCACCGGTTGCCGCTACTTGCCCGTGAATCAGGGTGCCGATCTTCCAGTTTTTGGGCAACGACTTCACATATACTCTGATGCCGGTAGTTTTATCATCACTGTTCCGGTAAGGAGGAATAAAATCTACACGCCCGCGTACTTTATGCGCCGTATCCGCGGCTGCATAAATGGTTACAGGATTTCCCGGATGTATATGTCCCAAATCCGCAGCAAACACCTGAAGAATCGCCCAGGTGCTGTGAATGTCCTGAATGGCAAATAGCGTCTGTCCTTTGTCCACATACATGCCTTCCCGTAGATTAAGCCACCCCTGCGCATTTTCCGGAGCGTGAAAGGAAACGTTTTTCACTGTGGGGGAGGTACCCCTATTGGCAACGCCCATGCCCGGCATGCCGTTGTTCCCACCGGGAGGGGATTCTTCGCTCTGGCCCCCTGAACCAACTTGCCGGGCGACTCCGTTATAGGGACTGTAAAGCGTTATATCTGTCATAGGCTGCCCGCTTTGCATCACTTTTTGTATTTCGGTGGTTCGCATGCC
>DASULB010000400.1:0-4754 GCA_036278455.1 Chitinophagaceae bacterium
CGGCGCTTCCTGCTGATGCTCTGAAAAAGGATCCCCTTCAGCGAAGAGAACTCATGGCGTAAAATACTCATGCCCGATAAGTTCAAGGATTTTCGTCAGGAAGAGGTATTGATCCAGCACCTGATGATGGCCATCGGCAACCTGGCCAACACCTACACAGGCGCGCTGATCCTGATCGCCAGCACCTACAAGCTCCGCTTCGATACCACCTCCGGGGTGCCCATTGACGGTAATGTTTCCGCCCGCCTGCTTGAAAGTATCTTCAAAAAAGACAGTCCCCTGCATGACGGCGCCGTCATTATTGCCGGCAACCGCATCATCGCCGCCAAGGTAGTCTTGCCCGTGTCGGACAACCCTGACCTGCCGGCCCGTATAGGGTTGCGGCACCGCTCGGGTGTCGGCGCCACGGAACAGAGCGACTCGCTGGCCATTATTGTTTCCGAAGAACGGGGAAACGTCTCTTATGCAGAAGACGGCAAACTCTACATGAACGTCTCCCTGGAGGAGATGAAATCCAAATTATACCAAAAACTCATTGAAGAAACATAGGCCTGTATAGTCGCGGCCTGTCACGGAATCGCCCGGCCGCCGCGGGCGAGCCAGCCCCGGTTTTTTACTCAAAGGGCGGGTTTCCCATCGCCAGCATATGTATCCAAGCCGGCAAAGTGACCCTCACAGCAGCTGGTATTTCCAGACAAGATGAACCATCAAAAAAACTGTGCGTTTCAACCGTTGCAGGCCGGCAGCGCAGGCAAGACAGATGCGACCAGACACCGGGTAAACCGCACCCACGTTTGCATCATAGATGTGACCCTGAGGGAGGCCCCCTTTCCCCTTTATCATCCTTTATCCACCTGTATTACCGGAGAAGAAAATAAACTCACCGCCTCAACGGAAATACCTTTTTTCCTGTTCCGGGAAAATACCAAAGGCCCCGTGGCGATCTGGATCGCCACGGGGCCTTTGTAAAAAGTATCGTAAACAGGTGATATAGGTGCGGGGACCAAAGCGCTGCACTATATAACTTAACCGTTTATTGCTTTTGCTGAGGCGTGGTAGGATTTGGCTGACCACTGATGTCGGTCACCTTCACATCGAACAACAACACTGCGTTTGGCTTGATCGCCGGCATCCTGCCCTGGGGGCCATATGCCTCCCCTGAGGGGATGATCAGGGTCGCCTGCGCACCTTTCTTCAGTGCTTTAACACCTGCTTCCATCCCGGGGATCATCCTGTGCTGCCCAAGTACAAAAGAAAGTGGCTGGGTATGATGAAAAGCGGTGTCTTCATTGGAATCAAACACTTTGCCATCCAGCGTTTTACCGGTATACATGACGGTTACTTCCTGTCCGTCCTGGGGAAGAGGGCCGCTGCCTTCTTTCTGTGTGACCACATATACGCCGCCTTCGACCGGAGTGCCCGAAAGATGGGTGCTGTCCAGGTAGGATTTAATGATTTGTTCGTCCTTGTCCAGCTGCCCCTGCTTTTCCTTCGCAAGGTCGGACTGGTACCCCTGTTCGTTTTTAATATCAAGCACCTTCACATAAATATGGATCATATCGCCCTTTTCGACGAAAGGAGGGCGGTTGAAGTTATTCATGACGGAATCGGAGGGAATAAGAAATTCGGCACTGTCGCCTTTGGACAAAAGCGCAAAACCTTCCATCAGGTCATAACGCTGGCCCTGAGGCTTCACCAGCTGTTTCCAAAGGGGGCCTAAACCCGGTTTGTGCGTATCAAATATGGAAGTATCATGCACCCTGGTAATGATCTGGATCTTCAGATAGTCCCCAATCTTGGCGGTATCGCCGGGCTCATCGTCGATGATCTTGTACTGAAGTCCGCTGGGGGTTGTTTTAAAACTGGTCATGCCGCTTTTACAGCCGCTCATGATGAGTAAGGCAGCTCCGATACATAGCGGCAGCGCAAAGGCTGTTCGTTTAACTTGTTTTTTTAATGACATTTTGTGTTTGATTAGAGTGTTTATTTCAGAATAGTTGCATTTTCCTTTAAAGCGCTTTTGAACCTGTCTACGGTGGTTTCCAGGGAGTCGGACGAGCGTCCGCCGGCGGCATTCATGTGGCCTCCCCCTTCAAAATATTTTCTGGCGAAAAGATTGACGTCAAAATCTCCTTTGGAACGGAAAGAGATGCGCACTTCTTCCCGGCGGTCGATAATCAGGGCGGCCATCTTAATCCCTTTGATCGAAAGCGGATAATTTACAAGGCCCTCGGTGTCACCGGTTTTGAGTCCGAACTCCTGTATATCTTTATAGGGAATTGCGATCAGGGCCGCGTTGTATTCATAAAAGACCTCCATCCTGTAGAGCAGGGCATGGCCGATGAACCTGAGCCGGCTTTCCAGGTAATTATCATAAATCGCCTGATGGATCGGCTCATGCTGCAGCCCCTTTTCCATCAGTTTGGCCACCATCCCGTGCACCCTGTTAGAGGTGGCGGTAAAACGGAACGAGCCTGTATCGGTCATGGTACCGGCGTAAACACATTGGGCCATCCGGTCATTGATCAGTTCCGCGTCTCCCATATCCACGATAAATTCATAAACCAGGAGCGCCGTAGAGGCAGCTGTAATGTCGCTTTTGCCATAAGCGAATCCTTCCTGCGGCTCCAGGTGGTGATCGATCAATACTTTCGGGCAATCCAGTTTTTCCAGGTAAGGTGCCATGGATTTGGTGCGGCTAAATGCATTGAAGTCAAGGCAAAAAAGGATATCGACATCCTTCAGCACTTCCAGCGCCTCCTTTTTTTTACTCTCAAAGACGATCACATCTGAGCAACCCGGCATCCATTTCAGGAAATCCGGAAAGACGGTGGGTGATATAACACTCACATGATGCCCTTTCTGGACCAGGTAGTCATACATGGCCAGAGATGCCCCCATGGCATCGGCATCAGGACGCTGGTGCATGGTAACGACCACCTTTTTGGGCGTATCGTTCAGTAATGGCTTTATGTCTATCAGAGGCTTCATCCGGTCAAAAGAACTGCGAAGTTCTCTAATTTATTGAGAAAGTCAAAAATTTTTCAGCCTTTCACCTGCTTGGTTTACTTTTGCAGACCTTAAAAAAATGATAAATGAGCAACAAAACATTCACCATGATCAAGCCGGATGCCATTGACAATGGCTACCTGGGCGCTATCTTAGACAAAATCTGCGCAGCCGGATTTCGCATCTCGGCCCTGAAAATGGCCAGACTCACTGTTGAAAAAGCCGGCGATTTTTATGAGATCCATAAAGGGAAACCATTTTATGATGAACTCGTGACTTTCATGAGTAGCGGTACTATCGCTGCAGCCATCCTGGAAAAGGATCATGCGGTGGAAGATTTCCGCAAACTGATCGGCGCAACAGATCCCGCCAAAGCCGAGGAGGGCACCATTCGTAAAACCTATGCGGAATCCCTGGGCCGTAACGCGGTACATGGATCCGATTCAGATGAGAACGCCGCCATCGAAGCCAACTTCTTCTTCTCGCAATTTGAGCGGTTCTAATAGAAACTTTTGATCGTAAAGGATATTTGAAAAGGCCGCTTCCCTTGTGAGCGGCCTTTTCAAGTAAAGAAATCAATGTCTCCTTTGCAATAATAACACGATCCTTGCGTTACCATAGCACGCCCCCTATGCTTACTTAACCCATTTGCATATCTCTCACGCATACTTTCCGGCCTATCCTGTTCCCGATACCCGACCTGGGCTTCATCCCTTATGGACTCCTGTTGGTTGATCGGGACGTGTCTTTATGCAACGCATAAACCGGATGGTAATCAAAAGGATTATTATGGCATCAGGCGGCGATCCCGCCCATATTAAAACGATCATCATGTCGCTGAAAAACACAAAGACAACCCTGCTGCTCCTTTTATTGATGGCCGGTATGACCGGTGGTTTATCCTCCTGTGAAAAGGCCCCGCTTCCCGGTGACTATG
This sequence comes from Chitinophagaceae bacterium, assembly GCA_036278455.1. Lineage (GTDB taxonomy): Bacteria > Bacteroidota > Bacteroidia > Chitinophagales > Chitinophagaceae > FW021-bin31. Next base: position 3,947 of record DASULB010000400.1, read on the forward strand.
GGTCCTCTGAACTGAAGGTTTACCTTGCCGATGCGCCGGGTGACTACCGGGCGCTGTGGCTCGATGTGGAAAACATCATGGTGAATGTTTCCAATGACACCTCTGGTGACAGCGGTTGGATAGACGTCCCTCTCACGCGGAAAGGCCGCTATAATTTACTTGACTTTGGGAACGGCAAAGATACGCTTGTGGCGCGTGCGAATCTTCCGGGAGGGACCCTTACACAAATCCGTTTGATCCTGGGTAATCACAATATCCTTGTATTAAAGAATGGCGCCACTATTCCCCTAAAACTACCCTCCGCTCAGCAAACAGGCATCAAATTAAACGTGAATGCCGGTCTCTCCCCTACCACACCTTACTCCATGGTGCTCGATTTCGATGTTGCCCGTTCCATCACAGTGGAGGGCCATAGCGGAACTCATATTTTCAAGCCCGTCATCCGCGCTTATGCCAGGGCCACCGTCGGCGCCGTGAAAGGAGTGGTGTTACCTGACTCCGCCGCAGCTTATGTCATGGCGGTACTGGGAAAGGATACCACCAGTGTCGTTCCTGACAGTGCCGGTTCTTTTATATTTGCGGGAGTCCACGGCGGTAATTACAAATTGGTTTTTGCAGCCGATTCAACCACTGGTTTTAAGAATGATACCCTCCATAACATACAAGTGACTGAAGGTGGGTCTACGCGCCTGGATACTGTATGGCTTACAGCCACCAAAGGTTCGCCGTTGAAATAGTTTCCAGGCAAAACCCGCCTGCGGCGGGATGCCTGCAAGCAGGCGAGACACCAGTTACCTTTCTATTACAA
>DASULB010000401.1:0-5058 GCA_036278455.1 Chitinophagaceae bacterium
TTTTTTGCAAGAAAGCAGGTTGTCAAAAATACAAACGAAGTACCGCTATATTATAGTTATCGGGAAGGTATTAAAGCTTATCGCCTTGATGTACCTGACGGCGTCTATAAAGTAACACTATACTTCGCCGAAAACGATTCATTGCAGAACGGCCAACGTGTTTTCAATGTCAATATCAATACCAGGCCGGTGATAAAAAATCTTGACCTGGTGGCAGATGACGGCTTTGAAGAAGCTGTCAGGCGAACCTTTATGGTAACAGCTAAGGACCAGGAAGGGATCAATATAACCTTTAAAGCGATTAAGGGTAAAGCTGTCCTGAGTGGGCTTAGGATAGAACGGTATTATGTAAAGTAAACGGCTTTGTATTGACAGATCACTTGACAACATGCGATGTATAAGAGGCGGTGGACCCTTTCCGGACGATCAACGATAAGTATTTCATTAATAGTTGCATAATATGAAAAATAGGCTGAACAGGGAATATTTTTTGAGATTAGATGGTGGGGCCTCTGGTATCCTCTGCAGTCTCGTAAAGTCCGTTGGGGGAGCATCGAAGCCTTCGGTCCTTTTTCAACAGGAAAAAACACAGGCCTCAACTGCCGATGTACCCGGATAATATCCAGATATCCGATCCCGCTACTTTCAATTATTGAGATACATTGTTAAATAAAGAAAAATAATTCTCAGCAGAAGATGAATGATGTAAGATTAACCCAAAAGGATCTATTTATGAAAAAGCTAATGCCCTGTTTATCAAGTTTCTTTCTCATGTCTCTCCTTTCGCTGAGCGCGTTTGGCCTTCAGCACCAGGACACGGTATCAATCAAAAGGATCATTTCCTTTACTACGCAAACCTCTGTAAAACTCGAAGTAACCTATAGCGGTTTCCCGGCCTCCGACACGAAATATGCGATAAAAATTATGGATAGCCAGTCCGGGGCGGACGTATTCGACCAACCAGTGACCCCTGCTTCCGTCCTAAGAAAAGAAGGCAAAATAATTTTTTCTGTCAGCAGCCTGAATGTCAAGTCATGGACACCCGCGCACCCCAGCCTCTATAACTTAATTTTTACTGAAACCAGCGCAGGCGAAGGCACCCTTCAGCAGGAACAGCGCATAGGCTTTCGCTCTTTCACAGCTGAAAAAGGGAACCTCTATTTAAACGGCCATCCCATATTCCTTCGCGGCATTGCTATCAATCCGCCGGGACGTGGCATTCCTGACAGTATAGAAGGTAGCCGAAAATTCGCAGAAGATTATGTCAGCTTCATGAAAAGTATCCATGTAAATATTATCAGGATCCCGGATAACCAAACCTGGTACGACGTATGTGATGAACTTGGCATGATGGTATTTGGTGGCAATTACAGTGGTAGCGTTGATGGTGAAAAGCCGCCTAAAGATTATGACAAGGCACTTGCATGGTACGAAAATGAAAAATTCGCTCCTATTGCGCATCATCCCAGCCTGATGATATACGCAATGACTAATGAAACGCCTTTCAGTGGTTCATTAATGCCAAAATGGAAGGCCTTCTTATCCTATGCGCATACACAATTAGTAAAATGGGATCCCACAAGGGTTTATATCGGGAACGCCGGATATGGTTACGGACAGTCAGGTGATATCTGCGACCTGCATCGTTATTGGGGTTGGTACTATTCTTCTCCCTTTACATTCCTGCATATTCGCAGCAATGATGAGATTATTCCTTTCAAAAAGACAAAGATTCAGCCCATCACTTTTACAGAATGTGTGGGAAATTACACCGGGCCCGGTGGCGAATATAACCTTACGCCTGACCATAAAAATCCTGGATCTCAATTGAATTGGACCGGCCACGCCCCATGGGACCTGCAGGCCCAATTGGCTGATGAACACCAGTGTTTTACCTTCAGGCAGGCTACAGAGACCTTCAGACAGCTGAGAAATATAAACCATCAGCTAAGTGGCATATTCCCTTTCACTATCCTGTTCCATAACTGGAATACTATTCATCATTTTGTGGATATGGACCCCAAGGCAGTTGCCACCCAGGCCAGGATATCTTACCAGCCGGTATTAATCAGCTGGGAATGCTGGACACCACAGGTTTATTCCGGTGCCACCATTCATCCTATAGTCCACATCATTAATGACGATGACAATTTTAGAGACCTCGACAACGCCTCCATCGTCTATCAGCTCCAGGATAAAACATACTCGATTAAGATAGCGGATACCATGAGGTTGCCCGGCATAAAATACTATGATACCTATGAGAAAAAATTGTCCGTCAGGTTACCTGATTTATTAGCCTCCGGCCGGTATAAACTAATCGGGAAGATCATACAGGGCGACTCTGTGATCTCCGAGAATTACTATAATCTCTTTATCGCGGGTAAAAGTTATGCTCAATCTGCACCTGTCCCACAAAAACAGGTGTGGCTCTACGACCCGGCTGGCGTTACCCGGCTGGCATTTAATAAACTCGGCATTAAAGTACAGCCTATTAAAACATTTAGTCAATTAAGCGGCATAAATAATATGCTTGTGATCGGAGAAAATGTCGCAGACAATAAAGTAAAGCGGGGTTCCCCCCTCATTAAAAAGTTCATCCGGGAAGGTGGACGGTTATTATGTTTGCGCCAGGATGCTTCACATCTGGAAAATGAGAATTCAATTTTAAACAATCCATTGAAGAATGTAACGATGAACCTGGATACAGCGGTATATCCACCACCACCCCGCCCTTCCAGGAACGGCTATAATATCAATCCTGAACGCCCGGACAACCTGGTATTCTCGGGTATTAAACGAGAAAACCTCCGTTACTGGTCGGATTATACCGGTTGGGATGAAAGCAAACCGGGTTTTCCTGCTATCTACCCCGTAACAAATGGGTTTGTTCTGGAAAATAAAAACGCTATCGCATCCACGGCCATACTGGCAGATTATGGCCCCGCGCTGGATGGCATCGCGATCGCCGAAATGTTCCAGGGTAAAGGCAGCGTATTACTATGCGCTTTTGATATAGCACACCGTGCTGGCACGGACCCTGTTGCGGACCGCCTGCTCAAAAACCTGGTTGCCTATGCCGGTACGGAGCCCCTGCATAAGGCATATCCATTGATAAACAGCCCGATCATCTGGGGGGATTACGCTTCAGAAAGAGGATTGATCACCGGTATCAACAGCGGATTGCTTGTAAACGGCAAACCCCGCCTTGTTGGTTCCTATAGTAAGATTCCTCTTGTAATATCAAAAGAAGGATATGAATTCGCCGGCCACCGCGGTGGATTCAATTCAAGACCGGGAATCCAATATGTTCCCTATGGACGAAGGCCTTTTGGCCCTTACCATCTTCGTGGTTTTGGCAATATTCCCGAACCGGATAATAAAAATAATAACATCGGACAGGGCATCTTTTGGTGCAGCGTTCCTCCAGGCAAGACATCCTCGGTCACACTGGTTTGGAATCCCGCCAAACAGCCACTCACCATACGAATAAAGATCAATGATAAAAAAGAAGTGAGTCGTCAAATTATGCCAGGGGAAAAGGCGGTCGTCAATTGCCCGGTGAATGCAACAAATATAAAAATGACCTTTACCGGGGACCGGAGGTTGGTATTGTTACAGACTGCTTTTGAATGACCGATCACAGCTTTTGGCGGGTGAATGTATGGAAGAAAAAAGAAGGATTAATTCCCGGTAAGTTTCAATAATTCTACCGCCCAATCACAAATGAGTGGTTTCTGACCTCAATGAGACAGCGTAAAAGACCGGGAGATATTAAAACCCCAACGAAACTGGCCTTTTGCCCAGGAACGCGTGGTGTAAGGGATAAACTGATTCTCCACTATGGCCGTGGAGTTTGTAAAATTAATATGAAACACATGACCGCCCGTCTGGATCTCCCAACCAATAGCTAATGGTTGATAAAACCGGACGCCCTTTTGTTTAAAATAATTCCTGCTTTCACTACTCCTGAAAGGTAAAAAGTAATCCGCTACGATCGCCATTGTTTTGGTGATCTTTACACGACCTCCAATGCCAAGTGCGAACAGGTTATTCATATCGCCGAAGGCAACCAGATTCCTTTTTACATAAGTAGGTAGTATGGCCACAGATATCCGGTCATTGAACTTACGCGCTATAATGGCCTGGCCGACAAAGCTCCACCGGTCCCCAAAGTTTGTGAAATGGGTATCGGAGGTGGGATCATCAAAAGCAGCCTGAGAAGAAACCACTGCATTGGCGAACAACGTTACCGCCAGCGGGACATGATCATCTTCGGTTTGTTGCAATAACCTGTACTTCAGCTTCCCTTCCCATAATTCCTTTAAAGAATTGAAGAATAATCCTTTTGCACGTGTCTCCGGGGCTCCTTTTGTCCTGGCAAGCCCCACCGTCAGCCTATCTGTAATGCCATATTCAAACCCGATCCTTATATCGGTAGAATTATCCAGTCCAAAAAATGTCCTTATTCCGCCAAATTCACCTGCAATATCATCAAAACGGTGTGTAATATTGACAATCAGGTCATGTTGATGTACGGTTTCATTGGATTGTGCATTCACAATATGATCAGATTTAAACGTAGCGATCACCGGCTGATGGCTCCGGCCGGAGGAATCTTCGAAGAGTTGACTTAGCTTATCCTGAGCAGATACTTGGCCTGCAATGCCCAATATGAGTAGAAGGAATACAACTTTCATCTGTACTATTTGTGAGGTAAATACTTGGCATGAACACTAACCGTAACGACTTCCGCAATATTGTTAAAAAGAATTTTGGGAATGGTTATCTTATAATCAACAAGCTTGACTTTAAAATCCGAACTAATCCCGATCCCTTTATCATCTACTGTCAGGGTTCCTGTTTCCCTGCAATTATTGGTCACGCCATGGATGGAAAGCTGTCCTTCAACGGTAACAGAATGACTTCCTTTCTGCGTCAGGTCAACATCGCTGGTGACTTTACCATCGAATGTCGCATAAGGATATTTATCACTTTCAAGAAAATCTTCATTAAAATGCTCCTGCATAAGCGACTTGCGAAATTGAAAGCTGCGTA
>DASULB010000402.1:0-3491 GCA_036278455.1 Chitinophagaceae bacterium
TATGATTTTCTGCTGACCGCTAAAGATGCCAATATGCCGGGATTTAATTGGTGGCAGGCCGGGCGCGAATATTATTTCAATCAACCAGGTATGTTGTTATGATCCTGGCGGCTGCATTTTCACTTATCTCAGACGCTTCCTATACCCCTTAAATGGGATTTCCGGCTCTTTTTGTTGCTTTGTTTCCTGCTTTTGCTGAAGGTAATGAACGCGTTTTCCGGTGACCTCGTCAGGAAGGCGGTAAAGGCGGAGGGTATTGGGACTGAATCTTTTAGGTAACTCCCGATGGGTACCGTGCAAGCTTGCCAGGTGACCTGATTCCGGCCAGGTACCTGCCTGTCGCCAATACAGGATCCTTTATTTTATTGAATTGAAAGACAAAAATTCAGTTCTCTTCATAGAAAAATTTGTTTGCTAAATTTATATGACTACTTTTGTGTACGTACCCGTTAAAGAAAATAATACAAAACCTGGCATGAAAAGGCATCCGGTCATGTCTCAATGTAATGGGTACGTACCCTTTTTTATGTTGATTACTAACAGTTGATCATTTTAATAACCCCGGCTCCTCAGGTTGCTCATCGAAACAAGTCAACCTGTTGATATTTTGCCCGATTAAAGGTCGAATACAAAGGTCAAGAACGTTTATCAAGATGAATAATCGACGTTTAAAAATACATAATGGCCGCATCATAACACCTGGTGGTATCATCAGACAGGGAACCGTAGTGGTATCAGGCGATAAGATTACCACAGTCGTTGAAGGTAATATCGAGGTTCCGGATGCGATAGCCATTGATGCACAGGGAAATTATGTTTCCCCGGGTTTTATTGACATCCACGTACATGGAGGGGGAGGCGGCGATTTTATGGATGGGCAGGAGGACGCTTTTCTGTCAATAGCCGAATTACATGCACGGTTTGGTACTACCAGCATGGTGCCAACCACCCTGACGAGTGACCAGGAAGGCATTCTGAAAACACTTTCTACTTATGAAAGGGCAAACAAAAAGAATATTGCCGGGTCGCAATTTCTGGGCATGCACCTGGAAGGGCCTTATTTTGCCATGAATCAACGGGGTGCCCAGGATCCGCGTTACATCCGGGATCCCAACCCGGAAGAGTATAAAGCGATTATTCAGCAATCTTCGGTGATCAAACGCTGGAGTGCGGCACCGGAATTAAAAGGTGCCCTGGAATTTGGCCGGTACCTCCGGTCCAATGATATCATCGCCGCTGTAGCACATACCGACGCCATCTACGAGGAAGTGCTTGAGGCATTTGAAAATGGATATTCACTGATCACGCATCTCTACTCCGGCATGTCAGGTGTCACACGGCGCAATGCTTTCCGCTATGCGGGCGTGGTAGAAAGTGCCTTTCTCATTGATGAAATGGATGTGGAAATCATAGCAGACGGTATTCACCTTCCTGCCGCCCTGCTCAAACTGGCCTATAAGATCAAAGGCGCTGATAAACTGATATTAATAACCGATGCCATGCGCGCTGCCGGCATGCCTCCCGGCGAAAGCACACTCGGCAATATCGATGATGGAACCAGGGTGATCGTGGAGGATGGAGTAGCCAAGCTACCCGACCGGAGTGCTTTTGCAGGCAGCGTGGCTACCGCAGACCGGCTGGTACGGAACATGATAACCTTAGCCGGGGTTCCACTTTCAGATGCTGTCAAAATGATAACAGCCACGCCGGCAGCCGTCATGCATGTGAGTGACCGAAAAGGATCATTACTGCCAGGGAAAGATGCTGACATCGTTATTTTTAATGAAGATATCCGGATACAGAAAACGATTATAAAAGGAAATGTGGTGTATTCCGCCAGTAAAATTCTTATGAGTAAATGATAAAGACAAGCAATAGGTTCAAAGCAGATAGATTAAAGGTCAGGATACATGAAAGCAGGCTTCTCATGGGAGAAGGTGCAGCGCTGAACCTGACTGAAGAAATAAAGGAATTGATGACCAAACAGGCATTTGTCAATATCATTTTTGCCGCCGCGCCCTCGCAAAATGAATTTCTGGCTGCCCTGATCAGGCAAAAAGGAATAGACTGGAACCGGACGAATGCATTCCACATGGACGAATACATTGGTCTGGATAAAAGCCACCCCGGGCTCTTTGGGAATTTTCTAAAAGACAGGCTCTTTGATAAGGTCCCTTTTAACAAAGTACATTACCTGAACGGGAATGCAGAGGACCCCAACGCCGAGTGCCGGAGATACAGCGACCTGCTCAATGAATATCCTGCCGATATCGTCTGTATGGGAATAGGAGAAAACGCACATCTGGCTTTTAATGATCCGCACGTTGCAGACTTTAAGGACCCGCTCCTGGTGAAAACAGTTGATCTGGATAAAGTTTCCCGGCGGCAGCAGGTAAACGATGGTTGCTTTGCAGCTATTGATGAAGTGCCTGTTTCTGCCATTACGCTTACGGTTCCAGCCCTGCTCCGGGCCAATGCGGTTTATTGCATTGTTCCGGGAATTAATAAAGCAAAGGCAGTATATCATACCCTGTATGCCGAGGTGAGCGAGCAATATCCTTCCACCTCACTTAGAAAACATCCTCACGCAACCCTTTACCTGGATAAAGAGAGTGCGGTGAAAATAAACAAAGATCATTCCACCCTAAACTTTTAAGTATGGTTAGTATTATTTCCAGCACGGTCAATAAAATTAAAATACCCGGATATCTTTGTTTAATTTTCACACTGATGCTTATACAGGGTTGTTCTGATAACAAACACAACAAGGAGGGTAGAGGGGATAAAGTCCATTTACTTATTTTGGCGCCCGGTCATTTTCATGCGGCATTGCTGCAAAAGTCAATGTATCCGCAGATTGATTCCACGGTCAACGTATATGCTCCGCCGGACGGCAAACCGGAGGTACAGGCATACCTGGATCTAATTGATAAATATAACAACCGGCCTCATAACCCGACTCACTGGAAAGAGGTAGTTTATACCGGCCCCGACTATCTGGAAAAAATGCTCAAAGAAAAATCGGGGGTAGTGGTGATCGCGGGGAATAACAGAAAGAAAACCGATTATATTAAAAAATCAGTGGACGCCGGATTGAATGTGTTAGCTGACAAGCCGATGGCCATCACAAAAGAAGGTTTTAATGAATTAAAGGCAGCTTTTGAGGATGCAAAGAAAAACAACGTGTTATTGTATGACATCATGACTGAACGGTATGTGATCACGAACGAATTACAGAAGGCATTCTCCCTGCTTCCGGAAGTTTTTGGCGAGTTAGAGAAAGGAACGCTGAAGGATCCGGCCGTGGCCTTTGAAAGCGTGCACCATTTTTATAAAGAAGTATCCGGCAAACCCCTCGTGCGGCCGGCATGGTATTTTGATGTAAAGCAACAGGGTGAAGGCATCGTGGATGTAACTACGCATTTTGTAGATCTCATCCAGTGGGAATGTTTCTCAGGGGAAGTACTGGATTATAAAAAGGATATCAGGAT
>DASULB010000403.1:0-7088 GCA_036278455.1 Chitinophagaceae bacterium
CCTATACCCCGGGACCGGAAGTACCATACGGGAGCTGTTTATCTGAACGGCGACTGGCTGATGGAAGCGGCGAATAAAGAAGAAGTGACAGGGCCTGCCGATAAAAAAGATCCTCTTTGGTGGGCTGCCGTTGGTACAGACACTACAAGAATATGGGCACAATTTATAGATGTGGATCCCAATAAGAAAACGGTTGAAATTAATGTTCGACCGACCGTTTTTTATCCGGACAAACCATTCATTAATTTCATTACTGTTCGCGGCTTTACCATGGAGCAGGCGGCCACCAACTGGGCACCACCTACGGCGGAGCAAACGGGCCTGATCGGCACACACTGGAGCCGTGGTTGGATCATCGAAAATAACATTATTCAATATTCAAAATGTTCAGGTATTTCTTTAGGTAAATACGGCGATGAACACGACAACAAAAATACTGAATCAGCAAAAGGTTATGTAGGCACCATCGAAAGAGCATTGGCTTTCGGCTGGAATAAAGGTACCATCGGCGGACATATTGTTCGCAACAACACGATTGCTTATTGCGAACAAACGGGCATTGTGGGCAGTTTGGGCTGTTCTTTCAGTATTATAGAAGGAAACACGATTCATGATATCTATGTACATCATTTATTCACCGGAGCGGAAATGGCAGGTATTAAACTTCACGGAGCTGTAGATGTACAGATTAAGCACAATCAGATATATCGTGTGGGAGGTGTTGCCGGAATTTGGCTTGATTGGATGGCGCAAGGCGTCCAGGTTACCGACAATTTAATGCACGATAATGCATTAGACCTTTTTTTGGAAGTAGATCACGGGCCTATGCTGGTAAGCAATAATATTTTTTTATCCAAAATCAGCGTTTATATAAATTCCAGCGGCGCTGCCTTTGCACACAATTTATTCGCAGGTAAAATAAACGTTATTCGTTATGATGCAAGACTAACACCTTATTTAAAACCACATTCTACATATGTAGTGGCACTTCACGATAACCCCAGCGGGGATGTCCGGTTTATCAACAACCTGTTTGTTGATGGGGGAGATGCCAGCCAGTATAGTAAGGCATTACTGCCTGTTACCTTTACAGGTAACGTTTATACCAAAGGGGCGGTGCAGGCTATAAAAGATAATGTGAAAGAGCGGTTTGGTGAAATGAACAAAAATGCACAAAAACAAATGAAGGAATATAAAGAACACCATGCTATTGAAATGAATGCCTTTGCAGATAGTAATTTTGATGCTTCGGTCCGCCTGTCAAAGCAAGGTGAGAATAGGTATCTTGAGATAACTTTTGATAAAAAGTGGCTGGCCCAGAAACACAAGCTGGTGACAACGGCATCGCTGGGGAAAGCGACTATTCCCAACCTGCCGTTTGAGAATCCGGACGGTTCGATGCTGTGTATTGATAAGGATTATTCGGGCAAAGAGAGAAACAGGGCCAATCCGTCCGCCGGCCCGTTTGAGATCAGGACCGCAGGGAAACAAAAGATTAAAGTCTGGTAGAAGAGATTCATGGTTCATTACCGACAGCTTCAATATTGAAGCTGAACCGTAAGAAGAGGGGATGCATTGATGTGCCGGGTTTAATGAAGGGAGGTAGGAAGGTGGCATACCAGGGAAAATATTTAACACTGATATACTGCCAAAAATATTTGAAAACAAGACAAGGCATGCCCCCAGGATGAAATGTCGATATCTCTCGTTCAATGTTGTCTATAAGGGCACGCTGATTCAAGTATTCTTTATTATAATGAATGGTCCGACATCCTGGAAACCATTGATCACCACAGATGAAAGGTTGCCCTTTATTAAAGCAATGGGAGTGTTGTCAAATCCGATGAACTATTGAAGTTTTATTTCGGGAGACTAAACAAGCTCTTTACCTGGGCAAGTACCAGTCGCGTGATTCTGATGCACTGATAGCCACTACGTCATTGAGCTTTATGCATTATATCCTGCCGGCGCTTGGCGAAGGTTTGCCAGCTATGAAACGATGGGTGAAATATTCAGAGCATTTAAGGACAAACTTCTTGAACAAACATTGATACAACGGATATGGGTATTACCGGAAGGAATATGATTAAACCTACCAGCCGCACTGGCTTTGACCGGGAGTTTTTTTCAAACAGGTTATCACAAATCAGACGTTAAATAATTTATTGAGTGATTGCGTGCGGATTTTAAGCAGCGATCGGGGCAATCAGAACGCCAGTCGTCTATTTTATAAAAGGGTTTGCTTGCGATATTGATCTGACAATAAATCAGTTACATATTATTATTGATAATGTAAGATTTATGTACCTAAATGATTATGAACACATTGCAAACTCCGGTACTTTAGTTATTAATTTCACTGATTCTCCTGCAAAATAGCCGCCGATGCAACCTTTTTCGATTTTATTGTCTTTATGAATGAACATCTCATGGAGAATGAAGCGTTTTTAACCGGTTCCCTGGTCGCCCGTTGTAAAAAAGGTGATCTCAATGCTGCCCGACAGTTATATGAACAATATTCCAAAGGGATGTATCATATTTGCTTGCGGCTGTTGAATAACGTACCGGATGCCGAGGATATGTTGCAGGAGGCGTTTTACCAGGTATTCAAGAGTATAGACAGTTATCGCGGAGAGGCAACGATTGGGTCATGGATTAAAAGCATTGTTGTAAATAAATGCCTGAATCAGTTAAAAAAGAAAAAACCAGTATTCGTGGAAGCTGATTCTCATGAATTTGTAGAGGAGGAGGGGGTCGATGAGCAACAGTACGCTTACACCATTGAAAATGTCAAAAAAGCCATTGGAGCATTACCGGATGGATACCGGGTAGTACTTAGCCTATACCTCTTTGAAAATTATTCACATCGCCAGATCGCAGAGACACTGAACATTTCAGAATCAACAGCCAAAACACAATACATGCGAGCGAAACAAAAGGTAAGGGAATGGGTGCAAAAACAGATGGAAAACAGCCATAGTGAGTAAGAAAGCAACATGGCGATGGGAACCTTGAATCTAAGGAGACCCCCTTAGGACAAAGGACTTCCTGGGTACTGTCACTTTGAATGTTGAGAATCAGAACGTTATGAACCATATGGACGACATAGAAAAATTCATTAGCGATCATCGGGAAGCCTTCGATGATACAGAACCGGATGCGACCATTTGGAAGAACTTACAACCCAGACTGGCTGTCGAAATCTCAGGTGCAAAGGCGAACCAAACAATCATGCGTCGGCTATCGCGCTCCTCAAAGCGATGGATATCTGCCGCCGCCGTGTTGCTGCTGTGCATTTCTTTGGCTGCTTTTGTACGTACTTACCAGGTTAAGAAACAGATAATGGATAGGGCCATTCCGACGGATTTACGCGATGCCCAGGCTTACTATGAGCATCGGATCACCGTCAAAATAGACCGGATAAGATCAATTTCCTCCCAACAAACTAATCAGCCGGATACGTCACTATGGCAGTTGTTCGGTCAACGTGATGCCGAATACAACAGGTTACGTAAAGCATTGCAGGAAAACCCGGGTAACGCACATGTGAGGGCTGCTTTTGTTGAATATTACCGTTCTCGTTTAGAGGTATTGAACCGGATTGAAGATCATTTGGAAGAAAATGCCTTACAAAAAAAATAGGAAAACGACCACTTGATACAATATAATTCCATTGAATTAAACCTTACAAAAACAATAAAATGATTAGAAGGATCTTTCAGATAGTCCTGTACGGGTTGCTTTGTATCCCGGTAGCAGTTTCCGCTATGAATGAGTCGGTGAGCGTGCCGTTTAAACGAAACGTCATCAAAACATTCAATGTACAAAGTGGTGCCCACTTGAACATCAGCAACAAGTATGGAAAGGTGAACCTGCATACCTGGAACAAAAACCAGATCCAAGCCACCATTACCATCACGACCAATGGTACCAATACGGAGAACGCCAGGGATCTGGCCAACCAGGTTACCATTCAAAGCAATAAGACATCGAATAATGTGTCCATTACTACGGAGTATGCCCAAAGCAGGTCTTCCTCTTTCTGGAAGAGTTTCTTTGGCGGAGGAGGGGGAAACGGGAAAAATAACATACACATAGATTATGAAGTATATCTCCCTCAGTCCCTCGCAGGGTTGACCATCAAGAATAACTACGGGAATGTGACAGGTGATGATATTCCCGGAAGCCTCTCACTGGATCTGAACTACGGGAACTTCCATCTCAGTAAGATTGGTGGTCCCCTGGAACTTAATGCCAACTACTGCGACGGCACTTTAAATGATGTTAAGAGAGGAGATATCAGGGCAAACTATACCGATTTCCATTTAGATAAGGTCAACAATCTTAATATCCAATCCAATTACTCGGACTATAAAATATCCAAGGCGGGTCATTTGGAAATTAGGAGCAATTATGGTGATATATCCGCAGAAATTATAGCAACCCTTATCAGTCAAACAACCTATGGGGATTATAAGATCACAACATTATCGAAACAAGGCAACATTACCACCACCTACGGAGATGTGAACATTAGATCACTGGGAGACCAATTCGAAGGTTTAACCATCAAGCCAACTTATTCTGATGTAAATATCGGCGTACCAGGAAACCTGCATGTACGATTAGACATTGATCTTACCCACGGCGATATTCGTACCGACGGCATTTCCTTACAGCAGGTTGTAAAAACAGATGAGCATGGCAAACAAACGCTCAAGGCCAGTTCAACCGGGGCGGGAACAAACGCGCCTGTAATAAACGTATCAGGGACCTATAGCGACGTATCATTGTCTGGCAATTAATCGTAAATGCAATACCTGGTATTAACCTCAGATTTAGACGCAAGGCGCCGGGTCGGCAATCTTGATTCTTTCGGCAAGCAAGTAGCAATCATTCAATTATTATAAAAACACCTTTTATGAAATCAAACAGATCTTTGATCAATTCAGTCGCCATCCTGACCGGACTACTCCTGATTTTTACACAGGGCTTTGCACAGAACCGTGGGAATATAAAAGGCGATGGGAATATAAAGAGCCAAGCCAGGGCCGTAAAGGACTTTTCCCGCGTTGATTGTTCCGGGACCTTCCATATTTTTATTACACAAGGAAACAATACGAGTGTCAAGGTAGAAGCGGATCAAAACTTATTGTCTTATATCATTACCGAGGTGAGTGGAGATAAATTGACCATAAAAACAAAGAAAAATGTAAACATCAATCCTTCCAGGCCCGTCAACGTTTATCTTTCAACCAAACAGATTAAGGCGCTTAATCTAAGTGGTGTGTGTAAAGTTCAAACACAGAATACTTTGCAGGCTGATCACTTAAAAGTGGGAATCAGTGGTTCATCAGACATGAACCTGCAATTGAAATCGACATCCTTTACCTCTGATATATCAGGGACGGGCAAGCTAACTTTGCAGGGAAATACCATGTCGGCCGCATATAACATTTCGGGTACCGCAGATGTAAAAGCCACTGATTTTATTTCTGACAACACGGAGGTTCAGATATCCGGTATGGGGAAGCTTCATGTGAACGCCAGCAAAAAACTGAAAGTCTCCGTCTCCGGCATGGGTAAAGTTTGGTACAAAGGGAAACCGGAAATTTCTGAATCTATCTCCGGCATGGGTAAAGTAACGGCAGAATAGGGCGTTGCATATAATTTGTTATAAGGAGGCTCAAAAGCCTCCTTTTTTGGTAAAACTCTTTTCGTTACATTTGTAGCAAAACAAATTTTGTTATGCCCTCATTCGATATTGTCAGCAAAGTAGATGTCCAGGCGCTGGAAAACGCCACCAACATCGTCAAAAAAGAGTTGTCAAACCGCTTCGATTTCAAAGGAACACCGGTCAACATTGAACTGAATAAAAAAGATATGGTCATTAGCCTGGAGGTGGAAAGTGAGATGAAGATGCACCAGACAGAGGAAATATTGCTTAGCCGTGCCATGCGTCAGGGTATCGATGCCCAGGCACTTGATCTAAGCAAGGAAGCGCACCAATCCGGAAAAGTATTAAAGAAAGAAGTACCGGTAAAAAGCGGCATATCCCGGGACGATGCTAAAAAGCTCACAAAGTTGATCAAAGATTCTGGCTTGAAAGTACAAACCCAAATCATGGATGAAACTTTGCGTGTTACCGGCAAAAAAATCGATGACCTGCAATCAGTGATTCAACTCTGTAAGGAGGCAAATCTTGGCTTGCCCCTGCAATACATCAACATGAAAAGCTGAAAGTACACAAGTCTTCAAGGTAGGCTGATCTTCAAAAGCATCCTTCACTGATGACCACGGTGTACCATCCTTTTAGAGCAAACGGCATTACGACTGCGGACATGTGAATCAACACTTGATACTCAGTGACAGGGAGTGTGTAAGCCGCCAATGTGGACAGCTGATCCTAAGAGACTTGAATGCGGCTATCAATATCATGTATTTTGCATTATTAAGGTATTTTTAGTGCCTTACCAGAAGATTCAGGTGTGGGACACACCGATGGGCCTGTGGAGCTTTCAGCATTTGGCGGAAGCCCAGAAGCAGGCAAAATTTAGAGAGAGGGCTGCGCCCTTTTCTTTAGGCCACCTCCTTTGAAGGCGGAAGTTCACTCGTCCTTATGGCTGTAAGCCCACTCCCTATGTGACTTCTTTTCCCCACTGTTAGATATTAATGATCCAGACATCAAGGTCAGTTTGATATTGCAAAATATCCGCTGCTCGTCTAATTATCCTCCTAAAAAAGGCCCGTTAATTCCATTTAACAAAATTTTAATACGCTGACGATCAATACTTATCGACATTTTAGGGTTGATCTATAGCCTCACTCACAGGCTATTTCAGCTGATCGCTTTATGAATGTGGAACAGTGAGTATTTATAAATCAAGCGACAAAGATCGTTTTGCATTCAATTGCATAATCGCGGCATAATCTTTGGACTTTTAGCTATTGTAAACAATAATTCTTAACTAATCATAAAAATGTTTGTCCTATGAAAAAGTTAGAAGCAATGGCTGTCGTCGCGATATTTTTCGGCACAGCCGCATTCGCACAGGTACCGCAGCAAGGTCAACAGCAAAGTACGTATC
>DASULB010000404.1:0-4448 GCA_036278455.1 Chitinophagaceae bacterium
TATATTACCCTCTCATACGCGTGTTCAGCCGAAAGTGATCTGTTCCGGCACCTATGGGGATTCCGGGCCGTCATGCGCATGAAGCTGAAGCATCTAAACTTATTTGCATATTTTGCGGGGATCCGAAAGAGCTTTAATACCGAAAGATTAACAAACGAAACGCTTTATGGGCACCAGGAAAAATATTTTACTGACCTTGTTCTGTACGGGTTTATGTACCGGTCTGACGTTCCGCGGCGCGGTAGCTCTGGCCATTAACCCTTCTGTCACTTATTCCGGCTCCGCCGGTGAAGTTATCCGGCCGGACACGACCGGCGTTTATCAGGACAGCGTCACCATCAGGACCGGCAAAGACAGCACCCTGCGGGTGGGCATCGGTGCGTATGTAAGCTTTCTGGAAAGAAAGGACGGTATTCGCATTTACCTGGATGATGCTGCCCTGCAAATGAGGTTAAACCCTGCGGCAGATCGGGAGGCTCCTTATCTGTCTGATACGACTTCGGCGATCACCACCTCAGACACCCTTTCCGATTCTTCAACAGTATCCCCGAAACCGGAAATTAACCCCTGGAATACAACCGCCTATCTCCTGTCACCCCGCTTCGATACGTTAAGGGGTTATTCCTTTGATCTGATCACTGCTCCCGACCGCAAAAACACCGAAGCGCTCCTGACCATGTTTTTCGAAGAATGGTGCAAATACCCGGAAGCGTTCATGAGAAAATCAGGCTTGAAAAACATTGTTTTTGTGAAAGATCTCCGTGTAGCCGGCCAGCAGCGGTATGCTATGCCGGAAGGTCGCACCGGTACCCTTTATTTTAATGTAAACTATGTCAACGAAAAAAACGCAACTTACCTGCGCCATAGCATCCACCACGAATTCTACCACCTCATCGAAAAGAATTACTTCGGAAGTTTTTATTACAAGGATCCCAACTGGTCCGTTTTTAACAAAAGAAGATTCTCTTACGGTGATGGCGGCGCAACCGCCTACCGCAAACCCCGCCATTCCCGGAAATCGCATCCCCGTCGGGGATTTGTAACCGGTTATTGCATCTACGGGCCGGAAGAAGACAAAGCTGAAATATTTGCCTATCTGATGACAGCCCCCGAACTTCCCAAACTTTTACACTGGATGAAAAAGGACCCCTATCTGTCCAGCAAAGTAGCCTATATGATGGGGTTTCTAAGCGGTCTGGATCCTGAAATGAATTTGCGTTTCTTTCTGAGGGTGAACGGCATGACGGAGAAGCCGGGAGCATTCCACTTTAAATAAAAACCAAGGGTATCAAAGTTAAAATTTACATCTTCCTTCTTATGGAGAGCCTTTTTTAGCTAAACAGAACACGCCCCTTTAATAGATGGAAACCATTACAACCGATTTTATTTATCAAAATCAGGTAGTCATTATTACACAGCCTTTTTCACCTTACGCACGAAAGCCTCACTTACACCCGTCAGGTCGGCAATGTCCCTGATGGTGTAACCGCCTTTCGCCAGCAAGGCTTTGATAAATTCACAGGTTTTTTCCCTGGCACCCTTCTTCATGCCTTTCTTCATGCCTTTCTCAATGCCTTTCTCAATGCCTTTCTCAATGCCTTTCTCAATGCCTTCTTCCCTCAAAGTTTTACGGTAGACATACTCATCCCAACGGGCCATCATATTTTTTTCGTATCGCATATACTCTCTTTTTGACAAGTTACATACGGATGCTATGTTAAACAACTTTTCAAATATCCGTTTTTTCAAAATTACGGGAAATTTTTTTAATTTACTCAGATTCTTCAATACATACAGCCACCGGTCCAGATCCGTATTCAAGTCCTCCTGCCTTTTGGTGAATTTCGGAATTTCGATAAAGATCAAGCTTAACTTATCATAGAAAGATTGACCCGAAGTTTCTGCCAGCCGCACCCTGTGAATGTACTTTTCAGGCGCGGAATCCTTGAATCGAAAATTCATCAACCCGATAAAATAGACCTCCTTCAAATGGTAGTCCCATTCATTCCCTTTCGGCGCCTGATCATGGATAAGCCTGGAAGCATAATACACTCCCCTGTCTTTAAAAAAGGGCTGCCCCACCCGTTGCACTTCAATTATAAATTGCTCTCCATCCGGTCCGGTACAGGTTAAGTCATAAACCACTACGCGTGAGCCCTTCCTTGGCCCCGGATACTCGTTCTTCGTGTAAGTTAAATCCACTATACGCTTTTTCCTTTTGAGCAACACATTAAGAAAAGCAATTAATAAATCCTTGTGGGGCTCGCGGCCAAAAAGATATTTAAATCCGAAATCCGTTAATGGATCTATATACTTCTTCGCAGCGGATACTGCCCCTTGCCCTGTTCTTTTTCCCATATCCATCCGTTTTAGTGCCCAACCCCAAAATACCTGACGTCTTCAAAGACCGATTTTTCGTTTTTCCGATGAGTAGCCTTTAAAATATTTTATCGCATAATGGTTAATTCCGACGTATTCTGAGATTCAAAATTAGCACCCGGGAACGCAGTGTATCTGCACTGTTGAATTACGTTTTCAGGCTCCCTTCAATTACAAGGTGGCCCTCATGGAGAGGTTCTTAAAATATATCAGAGGTCCCTTCCCTACCCCTTATGCCCTGTAAAGCCGTTAAAATACCATTGCTGATTTCACAGCTTCAAAAATTTTACGTGTATTATTATACCAGGCATAAAGTGATCCTGATCTCCTTATATTTTCACTAAGGCAATTGGCGTAATCATCTAATTTATTTATTATTATTTTTTGATTCGTCTAAAATAGATCAATTAATAACTATGCAAATTTGATATTTTCAAAAAATGAATAGCTTTGCCATACACCAAAACCTTCTTTGTCATGCAAGTCCTTCACCAACCACCCTTCGCATTTTTGCAAGGTCTCGGGATATCCGTCCCGGAGTTCGCCGATGTCCATTACCAATTGTCACCCCGGGAACTGGTCCGTCAGACCCTGCAACAAGGCGAAGGGGAATTGACAGATAGCGGTGCTCTTGCGATCAATACAGGCAAATTCACGGGCCGTTCGCCAAAAGACCGTTTCATTGTTGACGATGATAAAACAAACGGTTCGATAGATTGGAATGAAATCAACCAGCCCTTTACCCCCGAAAACTTTGCAAAGATTTATGATCGCATGCTCCGGTATTTCAGAAAAAAGGAACTCTGGGTGAGGGATGCCTACGCATGTGATGACCCCAGGTACCGGCTCCCACTCCGGATCATCACCGAAAAGCCGTGGGCATCACTGTTTTGCTACAACATGCTGTTGCGGCCCGGCGGCAGGGAACTCGAACACTTTATTCCGGAGTGGACCCTGTTACATGCCCCAGGCTGCAAGGCAGACCCCGCCACCGACGGAACCCGGCAGGGAAATTTCGCCGTGATTAACTTCACCCGCAAAATGATCCTGATCGGGGGCACCGCCTATACCGGGGAGATCAAAAAGGGCATCTTTTCCGTACTGAATTACCTGTTGCCCCGCGAACATGGTGTGCTGAGCATGCACTGTTCCGCCAATGTGGGCAAGGCAAATGATACCGCCCTGTTCTTTGGTCTGAGCGGCACAGGGAAGACAACGCTCAGCGCCGATGCGGACCGCCGTCTCATCGGGGATGATGAACACGGCTGGAGTCCGGATAGTGTCTTTAATTTCGAAGGGGGTTGTTATGCAAAATGCATCAACCTCTGCGAAGAAAAGGAGCCCCAGATCTATCATGCCATCCGGGAGGGTGCACTACTTGAGAACGTGCGGTTCTTTGAAGGTTCCAGCGAAGTTGATTATGCTGATGGGAGCATTACTGAAAATACCCGGGTAAGCTATCCGATCCATTATCTGGAAAACATCAGCCAGCCTTCTTCGGGTGGCATCCCAAAAAATATCTTTCTGCTGACCTGCGACGCCTACGGCGTGCTTCCTCCTCTTGCGAAACTGACACCCTTCCAGGCAATGTACCAGTTCATTTCCGGCTATACCGCTAAAATAGCCGGAACCGAAACCGGTATAGATGAACCGAAGGCCACTTTCAGCGCCTGCTTCGGAGCGCCCTTCCTGCCCTTGCACCCTGCATCATACGCCCACATGCTGGGAGAAAAGATGCGGGCGCACCGTGTGAACTGCTGGCTGGTCAATACCGGCTGGACAGGCGGGCCTTATGGGGCGGGAAAGCGCATCAAACTTCCCTATACCCGGCGGATGGTCAAAGCGGTGCTGGCCGGCGAGTTGGAAAACATCCACTGTGAGGTCGATCCTGTCTTTGGTTTGGCGATCCCTGACGCTTGCCCGGGCATACCGAACGTTTTACTGCATCCCCGGGACACCTGGTCCGATAAAAAGGCATACGACCAGCAGGCCGGTCAGCTCGGTCGCATGTTCGTCGCTAATTTTGAAAAATTCAGCGGGGAGGCCTCCGCGGAGGTATTGTCGGCGGC
>DASULB010000405.1:0-2587 GCA_036278455.1 Chitinophagaceae bacterium
GGTATCGTTCAATACAGCCCTAAAACAGCGTCGGACCGTTATTCAAATACTCAAAAACAGATCGCGTTTTTATGATGAATCAGATGATTGGGAGATTGTCGGCAGCCGGCCTTCTGGCAGTGATGTTATATGCATCGGCAGGTTGTAACGAAGCTACTGTTCTGGGGCAGAACCTGGTACCCGGTTCCGACCTGGTCAATACCCAGCAAACCGACACTTTTACAGTGCAGACCCGCACCTTTTACCGGCCGGACGATTCCGTGATCGCCAACTATCAGACAGAAACCTCCGCCGGCGCGATCAACAGCGACCCTACTTTTGGAAAAACAACCGCGATCACCTATGCGCAAATAGGATTGTCCTCACCGGCGTTTACTTTTTCAGGTCCCAGTCCCATACTGGATTCCATTGTGCTGGCGGTGGCCTATTCGGGTTATTATGGTGATTCAATGGCCGCCCAGAAGTTTACCGCATACCGCATCACCGATCCGGCGTTCAATGACACCACCCTATACTATAAGCACCAGCAATTTCCGGTGGACGGGGCCAACCCGCTCGGTACGGTCTCCGTATCCGCGCATGCTTTGGCAGATTCGGTCAGCATTAACGGTACAATGGAAGCACCACAGCTCCGCATCCGGCTGAGTACGGCCTTTGGTAATGATCTGATGCAGCAAAGCGGCGCCGCCGCATTCACCAATGATTCCGCCTTTCACTCATGGCTCAACGGACTGGCGATTATCCCTGACAGCACGACGGGAGGGAGGAAATCGATCTTTTACCTGCAGCTGAATTCCGCCTATACGGGCATATCCGTATATTACCATACCAGTACCGCCGATTCCCTGGAGGCGTTCTTCCCGTTCAATGCAAGCACCTGTGGTTTCTCTAACTATGTCCACAGGAACTACACCGGCTCGGTGGCTTCCCAGCATTTCGCGGATACCACCTCCTCGAAGGGCGATTCCCTGATCTACCTGCAAAACAAACCGGGGTTGTTCGCCAATATCGACATCCCTTACCTGCAGGACTTCCCCAATGCCATCATCAATAAGGCCGAACTGGTCATCACCCAGGTGCCGGATGCGGGTTCGGACGTCTACACGGCGCCTGATTACCTGTTCCTCTGGCAATACAAGGGTTCTGCCCAGGATACACTGGGTTACATTTATGATGTAGGGGCCTCGATCAGTCAGCTTTATGGCACACAACTGACCAACCTGGCCTATTTCGGGGGAGCCAAAAAAATCATCACCAACGAAGCGGGGCAACGGGTGGCACAATACCGGATCAGCATCACGCGCTATCTGCAACACCTGATCTCCGCCAATCCCTTATATAAGGAAGCCAATCACGGCTTCCGTCTGGTGGTGCTTGACGCCAGCGGCAGTTCGCGCGACGTCGGCCGCGTCGTCCTGGGTGGCGGGAACCGTTCAGGTTCCACACTGAAATTACAGGTGGTTTATACCAAAATTAAATAAGAATTAAAGAAGTTATTCTACTTTTGCGGACGATTAAACCATCCGTTTATCTAAACTGCTAAATAAATATTTATGTCTTACTTTTTCACTTCCGAGTCCGTTTCCGAAGGTCATCCGGATAAAGTCGCAGACCAGATCTCCGACGCCCTGATTGACCATTTTCTGGCTTTCGATCCCAACAGCAAAGTAGCCTGCGAGACACTGGTGACCACCGGTCAGGTGGTACTTGCCGGCGAGGTAAAGTCCAATACTTACCTGGATGTGCAGAAAATTGCCCGTGAAGTGATCAGGAAGATCGGATATACGAAAAGTGAATACATGTTCGAGGCTGATTCCTGTGGTGTATTGTCGGCCATTCACGAGCAATCTGCGGATATCAACAGGGGAGTGGAAAGGAAAAGCAAAGCAAACCAGGGTGCAGGCGATCAGGGAATGATGTTCGGTTATGCTACCAACGAAACGAATAATTACATGCCGCTGGCCCTCGACCTGGCGCATAAACTGCTCATTGAGCTCGCCGCGCTCCGCCGGGAAAACAAACAAATGACTTACCTCCGGCCGGATGCCAAATCCCAGGTAACCATTGAATATGACGATAACCATAAGCCCATTGGAATTGAAGCCATCGTTATCTCCACGCAGCATGACGAGTTTGGCACCGATGCGCAGATGGCCAAAAAGATTAAGGAAGACGTGGTCGGGATCCTGATACCCCGTGTAAAAAAACAATTGAAGCAGTCCTTACAGAAATTATTTACCGATAAGACCAAGTATCATGTGAACCCGACGGGTAAATTTGTGATCGGCGGTCCCCATGGTGATACAGGTCTCACCGGGCGCAAGATTATCGTAGACACCTATGGTGGAAAGGGCGGTCATGGCGGCGGTGCTTTCAGCGGAAAAGATCCCTCCAAAGTGGACCGTTCGGCGGCATATGCCTGCCGGCACATCGCCAAGAACATGGTCGCTGCGGGCGTGGCCGATGAGATGCTGGTACAGGTCTCCTACGCGATCGGCGTCGCACAGCCCATGGGCATTTACGTCAATACGAACGGTACCGCCAAAGTGAACATGAGCGACGGGGAAATCGCCCAAAAAATCGGAAA
>DASULB010000406.1:0-11368 GCA_036278455.1 Chitinophagaceae bacterium
AACGAAGCCCGCAGCAAAACAAAAACCAGTATGAAAAAGAACATCTTTATCAGAAACCAGACCACCGGCGGCAGAAAATGGGGTCCCAGCCAGCCGCCAAAAAACAACGTAACGATCAGCGCTGAAATTAAAGTGATGCCCAGGTATTCCCCGACAAAGAACATCCCGAATTTCATGCCGGAATATTCCGAGTGATAGCCCGCGATGAGTTCACTTTCCGCTTCCGGGATATCAAAAGGAAGACGGTGCGTCTCAGCGATGCCCGCGATAAAAAAGATCACAAAGCCGACAAACTGGGGAATAAAAAACCAGATCTTTCGCTGTGCGAACACAATGTCCCGCATATTGAAGGAGCCGGCCAGAATGACGACGCCCATCAGGGATAACCCCATAAAAACCTCGTAGGATATCATCTGCGCTGATCCGCGCACCGCCCCAATCAAGGAATATTTGTTATTGGAGGCCCAGCCCGCCAAAACCACGCTGTATGCTCCCAAAGAAGACATTGCCAAAAAGAAAAGCAGCCCGATATTGAGGTTTACCACACCGATCACCGGCGTGAAGGGAATGATCGCGAAACTCATCAAAATGGCGATCATCACAATAGTGGGAGCAATGATAAATATCTTCTTGTCGGCAAACTTCGGTATCCAGTCTTCTTTAAAAAATATCTTGATCATGTCGGCCATGACCTGCATGAGCCCGAAAGGTCCCACCCTGTTAGGGCCATAACGATCCTGCCATACTGCCAACATTCGCCGTTCTACATAGATCAATCCGGCAGCAATGGTCACCAGCACCAACAGCACAAGGATGACAATCAAAATATATTTTAACGTCTCACTCATTTTTCAGATGCTTTAATTCCGTCCAAAAAGGGAAAAGAACGCCTTTCGTCTGCTCCAGTCCTTTGGGTAAACCCGCTATTCCCCGTGGCAACCCCGGTTCCAGCACAACGGGAAAAGCGTGTTTCCGTCCACCCAAAAACAACTCCACCTGATCGTCCTTGGCATATCCGCCTTCCTTCGCGTCCTGGTCGTTCAATGCAATGTAGGGAGCAGGTATTCTTTGCTTTACGGCGGTGCTCTGGGCGCTTAATTCATCGGAGCCATAAATGTGATAAAGCGGAAGTACACACCACCGGCCCTGCTGCGGGGAAAAGGGCTGCGGCGTATCCTTAAAATAAACCAACTGACGGTCTGGCGAAGATTCAAACAATCTTTTCCCCGGATTCCCACCATGTAATGCCCCTCCTACTTCAATCTGGTATTTATTGATGGCCTGGACCGAATTCCAGCCGGGAGACCAAAAGAACGGAATAATGGAAGACGGGGGTTTCCCTAAATAACCTTCCATCGTAAAGGAGAGCGCCGAATCAGGGTCACTGGGTGGTTTTGGTTCGCTGACATTTTCGTTCGCATGCATGGCCGTTCTGCCACTGTAGCGATGCGGCTCCCTGGGTATTTTCTCCGTTCCCTTTCTATAATCAGCAGAAGGGGCGACGGATTTCACCTCCTGGAATATGGGAAAAACCTTTATCATGTTTTCCACGATCCCGTCAAAGTTCCTGGTGCCATCCTGTACAATGGCGTTCAGCCATTTCCAACTGCTCCTGGCCGATGTTTTGGGTACATGCACCTGATAAAACCGCTGTGCCCTGCCCTCATTATTCACGACAGTCCCATCCGATTCAGCGAAAGTACCCGCAGGAAGGACGTATGTGGCGTTTAAACCGGTATCTCCGGCCAGGCAATCCAGGACGACACGATCTTCACTGCGGTTAAAAAAGTCATCGACGCTGTCTTTATCCATACGCTGATAGAGGTCGTTTTCAAGGATGACCGTTGTGGCAACGGGAGCTGCTTTTGCTTCTTCAAAAGCGTCTTCCAGGTAACGGTCAGCCATTAAAGCCAGTCCGATGGAATTCACTTCCGGGACGGCATAGATCAATCCGACGGCTTTGTCCTGATCCTTCAATGCATAGGCGAGGTTGGCAGCGGCATGTAAAATCGCTTCATTATATAACCCGGTGCCCGACACGATCAGGGGTTTTTTAGCGGCCAGCAGCGCCTCTGCGACGGTGGCCGCCAGTGTTTCGGTTTCGGTATCCAGATCCACCCCGGGCAACTGGTCGTTTATATTGTGTGCCACTGCAGCGCCCAACCGGGCAATACCATCGGGATGTCCATGGTAGCAGTTCGTCGCTATTTCCTCTAGTTTGGTTGGCTGTACGGCCGCAATAAAAAGAGGACCTTTCTCACCCTGCACGATCTCGCGGATAGCAGCGTCGTTCCAATCGGCAATCTTCATGGCCTTCGTCTTTTCACGCGGTTTGTTCTTTGCCGCCTGTCTGATGGAAAGCGCCAGCATAGGTGCAGTGTTGGTAATGTCCTCTCCGAGAATAAAGACGGCGTCGTAAGTTGCCGCCTCACTCATGGAAGGCGTCCTTACCCTGCCATCCCGGAGGATATCAATGACCGTTTTCAGCAATTTCCCCTCAGTCTTTGGTACACCGGCATAAAAGTTTTCAGGGCCTACGAGCTCTCTCAAAAGGAAATTCGATTCAAGGGAAGCCCTGGGGGATCCGATACCCATCATTTTTCCCTTGGCGCTGGTTAATTTTTTTAGATCCTCAATCATCGCATCGGCTTCCATCCCCTGGAACACGCCGTCCTTCTTTTTCAATGGGTGGGGAATTCTTTTCTCACTGTTGACATATTCATAACCAAACCTTCCCCTGTCACACAAAAAATAACCGTTCACATCCCCATTGAACCTGCTGAGGATCCTGCGTATAGTCCCATAGCGTTCCCCCGCCAGAATATTACAGCCCAATCCGCATTGATGGCAGACCGACGGCGCGTTGGTGAGATCCCATTTCCGGGTATAATGTTGCTTTAAGGTTTTATCCGTAAAGACACCCGTCGGACAGACCTCCACGAGATTACCACTGAATTCGCTCTCCAGGACACCGGGCTCATAACGGCCGAAGTAAACATCATCGTGGGCCGCAAAGACACTGAAATCTTTTCCACCGGCATAGTCATTATAGAATCGTACACAGCGGTAACACTGGATACACCGGTTCATTTCATGGTTGATAAAGGGCCCCAGGTACTGGTTGGTGTGTGTCCGCTTTTTGAACCGGTAACGGCGGTAATTATGCCCGCTCATCAGGGTCATGTCCTGAAGATGACATTCTCCGCCTTCATCACAAACCGGGCAGTCATGGGGATGATTGATCATGAGCGCCTCTATGTTGGCAGCCCGGAACTCCCTGGCTTGGGGTGCTTCAATGGATATACGTGTACCTTCAGCAGCCGGCTCCATGCAGGCCATCATGATCCTGCCTTTCGTGTCATTTTCATCGCGGTACTTCAGTATACCGCACTGGCGGCAGGCCCCCACCGAATGCAGGGCGGGATGCCAGCAGAAATAGGTAAGGTTCAGTCCCAGAGACAGGCATGCCGCCAGCAGGTTCTGGCTGCCATCTACTTCATATGCCACGTTATCAATAAATATCTTAGCCATAATTATTTCCAGGGACATTTATGTTCATGAATATGTCTTTCAAAATCGGCTCGGAAATATTTCAAAGCGCTTTGCAAAGGTTCCATTGCTCCGGGCGCCAAAGCGCAAAACGTGTGCCCGGGGGCCATATAATGGGTCTGAAAAGACAGGATATCGAGGTCTTCCATTTTGCCGTCACCCTCTTCCAGGGCGATCAGCAGTTTTTCCGTCCAGGGCAATCCCTCCCGGCAGGGCGTACACCAGCCACAGGATTCCTGGGCAAAAAAATGCTCAAGGTTTCGCACCATTCCCACCACACAGGTCTTGTCATCCAGGACGATGATCGTCCCGGTGCCCATGCGGCTGCCGACCTTGGACACATGGGTATAATCCATGGGGACATCCAAATGCTCGGTTGTCAGGAAATCGGTCGATCCCCCTCCCGGTAGCGCCCCTTTAAACTGGAAGCCTTCCATCATACCACCCGCATGCTGTTCCAGGATTTCCCGGAAAGTAGTTCCAAGGGGAAGTTCCCATAAACCGGGCTTTTTTACCTTGCCACTGGCGCCATACAGTTTGGTACCCCCTTCGCCGGTCAGGCTCAAATCCATAAACCACTGCGAACCTTTATTGATGATATGTGGCACATTGCTTAACGTTTCAATATTGTTTAACACGGTCGCCTTACCGAATAAACCGCTCACCACGGGGAAAGGCGGCTTAGCCCTGGGGTTGGCTCTTTTACCTTCCAGCGCATTCAGTAACGCCGTTTCCTCACCGCACATATACCGGCCGACGCTGGTATGCAAACTCATCTCCAGGTTGAAAAAACTCCCCAGGATGTTCTCGCCCAGGTAACCGGCATCATAAGCTTCCCCGATGGATTGAATGATGGCCTTGGCCGCCGTATGATAGGCCCACCGGAGAAAAACATAACTAAAATTCGCCTGTATGGCATAGGCGCCAATGATCATCCCTTCGAGAAGCTGATGGGGATTCCCTTCCAGCAACAGCCGGTCCTTAAAGGTACCCGGTTCCATTTCATCGCCATTGGCGATTAAATATTTAGGTTTGGGGACATCATCACCCGTCGGAACAAGGCTCCACTTAAGCCCCGTGGCAAACCCCGCTCCGCCCCTTCCACGGAGTCCGGAATCCTTCACCATCTCGATTACTTCCTGAGGGCTTAGCTTTAAGGCCTTTCTGAGCGCCTGGTATCCACCCACCTGCTCATACTCCTTCAGGGTAAGCCAGGTGCCGTCATTTTTAATATCTTGGGTTAATGGTCTGTCCATGTTTGTTTAGTGGTCGTATCTGTTCGGCTCGTCATTTTTAACTAAAGCATGCGTTATTTCTATGTATATTTTTCCAAAATCTCATCCAGTTTATCGGTGGTCAGGTCTCTGTGCAGGTCTTCATCGATCATTAATGCGGGCGCCCTGTCACAGGTGCCCAGGCAGCAAATAGGCAACAGGGTAAAACGGTCATCTTGTGTCGTCTCACCATAGGCTATCCCCAACTTGTCTTTCAGGTGATTTATAATTTCTTCATAGCCCATGACCCAGCAGCTTACACTATCGCAAACCAGAATAACATGTCTGCCTACCGGGCGACGGAATATCAGGTTATAATAGGTGGCCACACTGTCGATCTCATCGGCCGACATATCCAGTATCTCCGCTAATTCCTGCACTGCATCATCACTCACCCACCGGTGATAATCCTGGATCAATTTAAGTCCTTCAATGCAGGCAGCGCTTTTAACAGGGAAATGCTTGTACAACGCTTTTATCTCTGTTACCTGCTGTGCTGTCAAAACCTTTGTCTCAGTCATAAAAAAAATCTTTTACCGGTCAACATCCGATAATACGAAGTCCACACTCCCTAAGATGGACATTAAATCTGCGATGGTATATCCCCTGCTTATCTCTGGCACAAACTGCATGTGCGGAAACGAAGGCGTTCTGATCCTGGTCCTGTAAGAAGTAGTATTGCCATCGCTGATCAGGTAATATCCATTATGTCCTTTTGTCGCCTCCACACCGCAAAAAGCCTCCCCGGCCGGAATCACCGGTCCCCAGGTGACGTTCAAAAAATGATTGATTAATGTTTCAATGTCCTGCATGGTATGTTTCTTCAACGGCGGTGTCGTCAGCGGATGATCGGACTTATAAGACCCTTCAGGCATATTTTTCAGGCACTGCTCAATAATGCGAAGGCTCTGTGTCATCTCGGCCTCACGCACCTTCGCCCGGTCATAACAATCACCGTTTTTGCCGGTGGGAATATCAAATTCAAACTGATCATAGCCCGAATAAGGTTGTTTCTTCCTGAAATCCCATTCAAAACCCGTCGCCCTTAGTCCCGGTCCGGTCACTCCCCACTCTATCGCCTCTTCGGTTGTATAGACCCCGATGCCTACGGTACGCGCCTTAAAAATGCTGTTCTTCATGACCATCTTGTGATATTCCTTCAGCCTCCCGGGAAAATAATCCACGAAATCCCTGATCAGTTTTTCCCATCCCTGGGGAAGATCCTGCGCCACGCCCCCGATACGGAACCAATTGGGGTGCATGCGGTCGCCGCAGATCGCGGCAACGATATCAAAGATCTTTTCCCGGTCATTAAACATTAGGAATACCGGTGTCATCATTCCCAGATCCTGGGCGAAAGTACCATACCAGACCAGGTGACTTGAGATCCTGAACAGCTCGCTCATCATGATCCGGATCACTTTCACACGGTCAGGCACTTCTATTCCGGCAAGCTTTTCTACACACATCACATAGGGGAAATTATTCATCACGCCCCCGAGGTATTCCACCCGGTCCGTATAAGGGATGTAGGTATGCCATGATTGACGTTCTCCCATCTTCTCCGCTCCCCGGTGATGGAAACCGATATCGGGCACAATGTTTACGATTTCTTCTCCATCCATTTGCAAGACGAGTCTCAGTATCCCGTGAGTGCCCGGATGTTGCGGACCCAGGTTGAGAAACATGAAGTTCTCAGCCTCGACTGTTTTATCCAGACCCCATTCCTCCGGCTTGAATTGTAAAGCAGCTTGTTCCGCTTCCTGTTTGTCCTCAGGAAGCCTGAAAGGACCCATTTCGGTAGCCCTTGCCGGATGACATTTCTGCAACGGATGTCCCTTCCAGGTAACCGGCATCAGGATTCTTCTCAGATCGGGGTGACCTTCAAAATCTACCCCGAAAAGATCATATACTTCCCGTTCATACCAATTGGCGGCAGGCCAGACGGAAGTGACTGAAGGAACAGATGGCTCAGAAGCGGTCAGGGGAACCTTCAGGCGCAGAAAGCTGTTCCGCTCAAAAGAAAGCAATTGGTAAACAATCGTGAACCGGCTTTCAGGCTGTCCCGTTCGATTGACCCTCGCCTGTTCATCAATCGCTGTCAGGTCATACAGCATCCTGTAAGGCCGGTCAATCTGTTTTTTCAAAAAGGTAAGGACGGAAATGATGTGGTCTGCAGCTACCCATAAAGTCGGGAATTCATCTTTGGTATCCTGAACGCCGAGGATTGCCTCCTTGAATTTATCCTCCAATATGTTATCAACCTCAACCATAAGAAGAATTACTGTAGTTGAACCTTGAATGGATCCGGGTTCTTGTCCTTTGTTTTAGCCCATATTTATATATACATAAATATGGGCTGACAAAAACGTCCTTAAATATCAATATACAATCATCGCTTTTTTATCATATCTGCTCATCTTATCGACACCTGCGTAAAAACAAATGTCACGCCAAATGATGAAAAGCGATTCATACTATAATCTGGGTTATTCAATAAGTCGGTCAATTTAATAAGGCCGTTAAAGAAACCATCCCTGCAAAAATGTCCGGAGATGTCTTCAGCAATATGTTTTGTGGCGTTCCACTGCATAAAACGGCGACCTATACTTCGTCCGGCGGCCTTATTTCTGTCATCCTCATTCGCTCGGCCCTTTTTTCCTCCTTCATGGATGGTTTGCCGGGTCTGATAACCCCCTGGGGACCTATTACCCAGTTCAGGGGTCTTTGTTCCTTCCCCACGCGGTCCCTTAAGAGCAGTATGCCTTCCAGAAAAGCATCCGGGCGTGGGGGACAGCCGGGTACATATACGTCCACCGGCATAAATTTATCCACCCCCTGCACCACGCTATAGATATCATACATGCCTCCTGAGTTGGCGCAGGAACCCATGGATATCACCCACCGCGGTTCCATCATCTGCTCATACAGGCGTTTGATCACCGGGGCCATCTTGATAAAGACCGTTCCCGCGATGACCATCATATCGGCTTCACGGGGCGTACCGCGGATGACTTCCGCACCAAACCTGGCGATATCATATTTGCTGGTAATGCTGGTGGCCATCTCCACGTAACAGCAGGATAACCCAAAGTTAAAAGGCCAGATGGAATTCTTTCTGCCCCAGGCTACCAAATCCTCCATCCGGGTAAGCACCACCGATTTCTGCACCGTTTCCTCAAAAGAACTATTCCCTTCCTCAACTGCCGTAGGATTATTTGCCGGGGTTGTCCACCATTTCATGATAGCTGGTTTTATTTTTTTTATAGTAAGCCTTTAGAATTTTTTTGCCATTGGGTCCGAAATCAAGGGCGCCTATACGCCATTCATAAATAAGCACGGCCACCAGCACACCAACGAAGATCAATATACCGATGTAACCGCCCCAACCCACGGCTCTTATGGCGATGGCCCAGGAGATGATAAAAACCGCCTCCAGGTCGAAAATAACAAAGAACATGGCAATGATGTAGAAATGAATGGGGAAGCGTAACCTGGCATCGCCCGTGGCGGTGATGCCGGATTCAAACACTTCATCGGTCGCGTTTTCCTCATGGCGTTCGCCCAGGAAATAAGAGATCGTTAACATCGCACACACCAGTAACACTACTGCGATTCCATATACCAGGAAAGGCCATAACAGTGTAGAGCCCGCGGTGTGTTCCATTTTCAAGAAGTTTATCCGTGTTTCGCAACCCGGAATGAAGAAAAGAGAACCAATAGCCGTTATTTAACGCCTATATTCAACATGAAAGGTAAAGAAAAGTTTTGACTTAATAAAATCATAAAGAAGAAAGATCGCAATTTTCAGGACGCGATTGCCGGATCCACCATGGTCAACATCCAGGGGCAGCGGGCCGTATAAGTCATCCCGCTACCCCGTAAATGGATAAAGTTTCCGGCCTTCAAGCAGATGAAAAGCTCAGTCCTCTATCAGTTCTGTCACCGGCGTGCCCACACTGCCGTTCGGCATTTGTATATGCAGCAGGGCCGCCAAAGTCGGTGAGATGTCCGTCATGTTTACCGTCCGGTTTGTCGTGCCATGATCAATGCCCCAGCCCATAAACACCAAAGGAATATGGGTGTCGTCAGGATTCCAATTGCCATGTGTGGTACCGGTACCTCCTTCGTGACCTGAGAACCAACCGGGGTCGGGAATGATCATCACCGGACCACAGCGCTTTGTATTATAGCCGTTGATGATCATTGTTTTAATCGGTTCCGGTATCGGTGCATCGCCGATATGATCAATATCCACCGCGAATTGTATGCCGGGCTGCCTTTGCAAAAAATTAACCGTTGTCTTTTTAACGGCTTCGTAATCCAGGTGGTTTTCCCCGATCCTCTTCAGATCAAAGTTTATATGATAATTCATCTCCGATGTTACCAATCCTTCTTTTCCAAACTTCTCAGCCAATAAGTCATTGAGTGGCTTATGGATTTTCTTTGAAACCAGAAAGTCAGCTGGAATTTGGTGCTGCTGCATAAAACCTATACTGTGCGCGGCACCATGGTCCGCCGTCAAAAATACCAGGTAATTACCCCTGCCTACCTTTTCATCCAAAAACCGGAAAAAGGCAGCAAAGTCCTTATCCAGCCGCAGGTAGGTATCCTCCACTTCGATGGAATTAGGTCCATACTTATGCCCCACGTAATCGGTGGAAGCGCAATTAACGGTCAGAAAATCAGTGACGGGTCCACCGCCCAGGCCATATCCATTTACAGCGGCTTTGGCGAAATTAAGCGTCAATGTATTGCCAAAAGGCGACGTGCGTATGCTACCGCGATCATGCTTATAGATCCTTTTCATGTCATGCGGAAAAGCAGGCGCGTTCTCTCCTTTGAACTTTCCCTCCCAGGATACATCATCGGCTGTACTTTGCTTGTATGTACTTATGGGATACAAAGTATGCCATCCTTCCGATACCAACTTTTCAGGCATCTCCTCCCTGTTAAAATCCTTTGCCCAACCGGGCCGTTCCTTCATATAATAAGTGCTGGTAATAAAACGCCCCGAAGCGTCGTCAAACCAAAAGGCGCCATTGGCGGTATGTCCCGCAGGCAGGATGGCGGCACGGTCTTTCAACGACACTCCCACTACCCGGGAACGAAAGTTAGTGGCCAGCCTGAGTTCATCGGTGATCGTTGACACCAAAAGATTACCCGGTGACATCTGCCCGGCATCACCGGAGGCACCCACCGTTTGTACGGAGGGATCTTCCGTACAATACCAGTTCTTGCCGGTTTGCTGATCAATCCAGTTATTTCCTACAATACCATCTATGGCGGGAACCGATCCTGTGAAAACGACCGTATGCCCGACGGCCGTATAGGATGGAAGGTAATTGATAAAAGTATTCTCGCAGGAGAACCCCTCATTTAACAACCGTTTAAAGCCACCTTCCCCATAGCGTTCATAATAACGGTAGAGATAGTCCCAGCGCATCTGGTCCACCACAATTCCCACAACAAGCTTGGGGCGCGATAGCTGCTGGTTTTGTGCCGAAACAACATGGTTTGGAAAAAAGAAAAACGCGCTAATCAATACGATCAAAAGGGCGACCTTTTTAAACATTGCGTGTAATTTTTGGGGTTAACAATTCCGTAATTTTTCAATGTTCAAATTTAATCATAAAAAGGATATGTTCCGCAACCGATCGGCATTTCCAGCATAATAAGACAGGAGGGCAAAAAGCGGGATGAGCGGTTGCCATGCGCGCCAACAGGCATTTATGTCCGGGAAGTTAAAACGGATGGTTAAAACTAATGGTTTAGGTTATGATATCGTGCAACAATTTCAAATGTGAAAGTATCTATAAAGACTGGCCCCGTTAATTTTTACGGCTTGTGAATCAAAATGGGATGGGAGGCTGCTACGGATCGTTACATATTCGGTTTAAAGGCCGCGCAGTCATTAGTTTATCACACTTGTTTCTTTTACTCACCGGCAGTTTCACAGCGCCAGGTCTATTGAGCGACAACATATATTTTGTACCTTGGCTCCGTATCCGGCTCTATTCGCCGGCGGACAAAACAAAGACTGCGCTCGCAATGCAAGGCTGTTCAATGTTATCTGCTATCTAGAAAATGTGAATAACGACAAAAACAACATAAAATGAAACATACACAATCTGAAAATGATGTTCTCATTCTGAAAAACGGAGAAGGAAGAAAATATATATGTGGCCCTATGGTTGCAATTTTCAAAGCTGATGAAAATGAAACAGGTGAGAAATATAGCATTTCAGAATGGTGGCTTGAACCACATTCCGACGGACCGGGTGCCCATCAACATGAAGACATTGACCAGGTTTTCTATGTCCTTGAAGGCACTCCTTCCATACGGGTTGGAGACACATGGATTGACGCTGATAAAGGAACATTCATCAGGATTCCCAAACAGACGACTCACACTTTTGCCAATCGAACTGATAAAAGATCCGGAATGCTGAATTTTGATATTCCGGGAGGCTTTGAAAGGGATTTGCCTGCAATGGCAAAATGGTTTGAAGATAACAAGTAAGGAAAACAACCGTTGATATTGG
>DASULB010000407.1:0-7902 GCA_036278455.1 Chitinophagaceae bacterium
TTGAATGAATTTTTCATTTTTATTATTTTTTTTAAGGGAATAAGCAATAGGATTCCCTAAGTATTGGTTCTATTATTGCAACACGACCTTTATCATGTCTTTGATTTGAGGTAAAGTGTTAAATGTATTGGGATCAGGCACTTCCTGTATCGGATTGCTTTCCGGCCCAGGGGTGCCTCCCAGGTTGAATTGCATATTTCCTGCACCCGGGAACTGGCTGACGGCGGTGCCGTCGTCAAACAAGCCGATGCTATCGGAAACATCTCCTGTCTGGGTAGCATCGATTCCATTTTTCTTCGTAGCGAAAAACCAATCATTAGAAAACCCATACATCGTGGCTATTGCCAGTTTGTCGCCTTTAGCTACTTCCAGTTTCTGCGATACCATTCCACCCGGCTGGTTCTCTATAGCGGGCAGAAGTACCGTATTGGCAGGGTCAGGAAGCACATATACCGCTTTGACGCCCTGCATTTTCTTCAAAGAGGCGGCTAGGCCGGATGCGTCTCCCTTTTGCGCCAGATCTTTTAATCCCTGGCCGGCATCTTTCATACCTGTCATGAATATCGGGTTTTCGATGCCGTTATAGACAACGACCAGCACAGGCGACAGGGGCGTAAAAATGCCTGTATTATCCTTTACGTAGCTGTATAGTTGTGAATTGTCCCCCATTTCGGTAAGTGGCGTCAACCCGTTGGCAGATGTATGATTCTTTTGATAAAGGGGATTGGAATTCAATGGCTTTCCACCGGCAATATAGGATACCGCCCATACTCCCGGACTCAATGGAGTCTCATTAGAAGTACCACCCGAAATATTTTTCAGGGTAAGGGTAAAATAAGAAGCTCCCTCGTAAACGAGTGTGGCTTTTACCAGGTCGGAGGCAGGCAAGTAATGATTGTTTTGCGCATCGGTTCCGTTTACCTCCTGGATGGCTTTACTTTCTGCCGTGCCTGGATGGTTTACGCTGGACCCGGGGGGTTGATTTATCCTTGTTCCGTTATCCCACAGTCTGATCTGGCTGGATACGTCTCCTGCTAAAGGTTGATTGCTTTTATCATATAAAGCAATGCCGGGGTTTTCAGGAGCAAAAAACAAATCATTTGAAAAGCCATACATGGCCGCGAAGGTAACCGTCTGGCCTGGAGCGGCAGAAAACCGGAAAGATACCGACTGGCCTGGCATAATGAACGGCGGAGATCCCTGGCCCTGAAAGGTACCTGACTCTACTAATGAATTTGCCTGAAGAATGTTTTGCACCGTTAGGGTGTGCTCCTGCATGGTTACATGATTATCATCGTTCTTATGACAACTTATTGCTAACAATGGGAATGGAAACAACAGGAGCCATTTGAGGTTTTGTCTTTTAACCATGACTTAGAATTTGTTTATGAATGCAAAGGTATCCTCTTGCTTTTCGCTGAGGACTAGGGACATTTCCCGAATGAATGAATTTATTTCCCGAATGTGGCGTTAGACGTTACTAAGATGCCGGGCCTTTTTTTTAGGGAATAATAATCAACTATTAAGGCAATATGTCTATTTATTTTGACGATGATCAGAAATAACTTTGCAGACAAGTAAAATTAAGTGTTATGCTAGCCAGAAAAATATTCGCATCGATGTTGTTGCTGCCGTTGTTATCCTGTGCGCAAAGGAATCAGGAAACGGTTCTACAAACAAAAGCCTTTCAGGATATGAATCATAAAGAACCACTATACCATAATAAACACTCCGATACGGCGACCTTTGCGGCTGGATGTTTTTGGTGTGTTGAAACACAATTCAATCAATTGGAAGGTGTACAGAACGTGATATCAGGGTTTACAGGAGGACATGTGGTTAATCCCAGCTACGAGCTTGTCTGCACTGGAACGACCGGACATGCGGAAGCTTGTAATATTATATATGATCCTTCAAAAATTTCTTATGATGAGTTACTCGCCGCCTTTTTTGTCGCACATGATCCGACTCAATTGAACAGGCAGGGTAATGATATTGGCACGCAATACCGGTCAGCCATATTTTATCATAATGCAGAGCAGGAGAAGCTTGCCCTATATTATATTCGCCGGTTAAATGAAGAAAAGGCCTATCCATCTAAAATTGTAACGGAGGTGGCTCCCTATGGACCATCTTATAAGGCAGAAAATTATCACCAGGATTATTATGTAAATCATACCAGGCAACCTTATTGTCAATTTGTGATCAAGCCTGAGCTGGACAAATTCAGGAAAGTATTCAAGGATAAACTGAAGCATCAATAAAATCCCCTTTTTTTCAATAATGTGATCTGGCATTGACTTTTATACATCAGCGCAATCTCCGACGTAGTATATGGATTGATTACAGACAAATACATATCGGAGGTTTTTTTAATCCTGGTGGCCTACCCGTATTAACAAAAAGTTTTTAACTGGCTTTTCAAAGAGCAGGCTGTTTCTGTATGTAGTCCATCACCTTACGCTGCCTTGATGAGGTTCCAGCCAGCCCTCGAAATTGAAGTTTACTCCTTACTCCTTTAAGCCCCTTACAGATTGTCAGCCATGCAATCAGAGCTGCTCATAATATTAAAATGTGCAGTTATCAAGTGCACCCTGCCCCCGAAATGCATCATGATTACAATCACTCCCAGTCTGTTTTACTCATGGTCCCAGGCAACTTTTGTGTATAGGTTCTAATATTTGACAGAATATCGGCTAACCTATTCGTAATTTTGTTCCTCCCTTGTGTTGATTTTTTCAATCGAAACAAGCCTATAGCCTATGCGGATGACCTTCGGTAGCACTTTTTGTCCACTTCTGAATATTTTAGTGGATTCGTAGCCATATTTTATATAAAAATTAAAATCTGTTTAAAATGGAAGCACATAGCCAAGAAAATACAAACGAAGATTTTCGTAACTATAGTCCGGAACGCATTAATGCATTTTCAGATGGGGTTTTTGCAATCATTATCACGATTATGATATTGGAACTGAAACATCCATCCAAACCGACTTTTAGTGCGTTGTTTGCTGCATGGCCGGTATGGATCAGTTACCTTGTAAGTTATGTCTTTATCGCAATTGTATGGATAAATCATCATTATGTACTGAAGCATGCCACGTCGGTAAGGCTACGTTTGATATGGGTTAATTTTGCTCATCTTTTCTCTGTATCATTGATTCCCTTTCTTACCGACTGGATAGCAGAAACCAGGCTCGAATCTGTTCCCGTTGTAATGTATGCATTTGTATTTGTATTGGTAAATGTTACATACCTTTTTTTGATTCGGGAAACCATGTACCAAGTAAGTACAGGCATTCGTCATCAAACAAGACAGATATTATATAGGCGATCAGTGTTGACTATTTTTCTTTTTGTAGGAGCAATGATTATAGCAATATGGCTCCCCGATATTGGATTTCTGATGATCTGCGTTTGCCTGATTATTTATCTGCGTCCTGAAGTAACAAAGGGACGTATAGTGAAACCCAGAGAAAGACCTTGAGTCCCTGTTATAAAACTGTCGCAGATGAGCAGAGAGACGTAAAAAGAAGCAGAATACCCAGGCTTAGTGATCTGAGGGAATCGGAGGCAATAGAGCAGGATGCGGTTTTAGTATGCTTCATCCATCTCAGATGGGCTATAGAACGGCAACCGGAATTCAGGAAACGGGGGATATTCTCCTTGCCCTGAACGTATTAAACAGAAACTTTATAGCCTCCACGTAGTTGTTCCATGTCGTATTTCAAATTACCTCTTAGAGCCTCATGTTTTCAGAAAGGAATTTGCCATCTCAGGCGTGAACTTGTCCGGGAAGATAGTTGCTTTGCCGTTGTTAGTGGCCCAGTCATTCAGATAGTTCTTAGATATTTACAAGTTCTATAGAAGGTGTAATGGAGACTATTTTTTGATTTCATAGATCTGCTCTACTAATTCTTATGGGTGGGATGCCAGCGTAGGGATCCTTCTCTTCAGGCGCTGGCGGTTTAAACCGCCCCTCCATCGGGAGAAACGGACTCCGGCCATTTTCAAAAAGGGGCACTCACACCTTCTTTTAAGGCATTTGCCGCGGCAACCTTCTCTTTGAAATCTTTAATGTAGTTGATGCCTGCGCACCTCTTTACGAATTTCCATTTCCCAGAATCGTAAAACCTGAACCAGACAATCCATTTTTTGGAGACGTCTTTTGATGTGGGATGGGCGGGGCTGATACACGGATCCGTGTATAACTTTGTTAACGGTTTTGGCATGGTCGTCCAATTTTGAAACTGTTCCCTGATTTGTTACCTTTTCAAACATTGGCGCTGCGGAATAGCCGACCAGCAAGCGTTTCAGAGTATATCGTGCGAAGGAGGAGACTCGAACTCCCAAGCCCTTTCGGGCACTACCCCCTCAAAGTAGCGCGTCTACCAATTTCGCCACCTTCGCTAAATCGCTGCAAAAATAATATGTTTTTTTCCTTTAAGGAAAGAAATCTTTCAAAACAGTTATTTTTGCTCAAATGAGCAATGAACCAGATCACTCAACACATCCCGAAACCGATGAGAATGGGGAAGAACTCTTTGAACGCGTGAGTATTGTGGTTGATAAACGGCAAGAGCCCTTACGCATCGATAAATTCCTGACGGCCCGTATAGAGCATGCCACCCGCAATAAAGTGCAACAGGCGGCGGAAGCAGGGCTGGTTTTGGTCAATGATCATTCCGTTAAGTCCAATTACAAAATAAAGCCAGGCGATCATATTGTCGTTTATACTTATAAGATACCAGTAGAAACGCGTGTTATCCCAGAGAATATTCCCCTCAACATTGTCTATGAAGATGACGATGTGCTGGTGATCAATAAACCAGCCGGCATGGTCGTACACCCGGGGAGCGGTAATTATACCGGTACCCTGGTCAATGGACTGGCCTGGTACCTGGGCGATCATACCAGCAAGGCCGTTGAACCCGAGATTCCACGGTTTGGGCTGGTTCACCGCATCGATAAAAATACCACGGGTCTGCTGGTGATAGCCAAAGGGGAGAGGGCGATGAGTGACCTGGCTAAACAGTTTTTTGACCATACGGTGAAACGCCGGTACCTGGCGCTTGTATGGGGTAACTTCGAGCAGGAGGAAGGGACCATTGCCGCCCATATAGGCCGACACCAGCGGTTCCGCAAAAAGATGGCGGCTTATCCTGACGCAGCATATGGCAAGGAAGCGATTACCCATTACAGGGTGTTGGATAAGTTCCATTATGTAACCCTCGTGGAATGCAGGCTGGAAACGGGCCGGACGCACCAGATAAGGGTTCACATGCAATATGCGGGTCATCCTTTATTTAATGATGAGACTTATGGCGGGAACCGTGTTGTAAAAGGAACGGTTTTTACCAAATACAAACAATTCGTAGAAAATTGCTTTGCGATCATTCCCCGCCAGGCCTTACATGCGCAATCACTCGGGTTTATCCATCCCCGTACCCGGAAGGAAATGTACTTTGAAAGTGAGCTGCCGGAGGATTTCCGGCAGGTCCTCGAAAAGTGGAAAAACTACGTGTCACAGATCCAAAAGTGAGGGGTTTTTGTGAGCCGTTTTCGCCTGAGGCCTGGGTACCTGATTTTCTCGGTTTGGACGCCAAGTCAGGGATCATTCCCCCTTCAGCGCAAAATCATGAAATTTGGCAGTAAAGATGGCGTGCTCCCTTTTATGGAAAGGTACTTTCCAATCTCCGTCATATTTTATGATCGAGGGAACCATGTAATTATGGAAGTGCGTCATGTTTACTTTGATATGGACATCAAAGTCAAATACCCAGGCGTTGTAGGAGAGTGAATAATCCCTGTAAACGATTTCCAGGTCCTGTTTATTAAAATAAGTGACGAGTTTATTGATGACAACATTTTTCCGGTATGCCGGTTTTGCTATTGCCGTAAACACATAACAGGGTATGCTGTCATAATCTGCGGCGGTGACGGAGAAATCGTACATCGGGGCGACCTTATCATCGAAAATGGCCACCTTATTGCTGATAAGCGGCACACCGGGAATAGGCTGGCCGGGGTTAAAGATCAGTTGCTTTAATTCTTCTTTATGCTTGTCCATGCTGTGATCACCCGTTGGTTGGCTTTGCTGTTCCCCCTTTACGATGTTATTTTCCCCGCATACCTTCCCCCTGGTAAAGAAAAGATTGGCGTATAATTCGGCCGTGTAATAGTTGTAGTCTTTTTTGCGATCGTAAAAATTACCCGTTGTTTTCTCGGAACGTACACTCATCGTCCGGCAGTCGCCTTGTCTGTGCTGGCGGGTGGTGCTTAACAGGGAAGCCTTTATTTTATCGTTTTTTCCCAGGATACGGATGTTATTTTCACCGGTATAAGCGAGAATGCGCAGGTTCTTGAATGCCTTATAGAACGTAGTATCATCCTCCACCATCTTGATAAATCCCGGTACATTGAAATCAACCCTGCTGGCGCTGATAACGACAGAATCCAGCTCCAGGTGTTGGGATATGTAACTGGTGTCGGTATCCTGTGCCCAGGCAAACCTGCAA
This sequence comes from Chitinophagaceae bacterium, assembly GCA_036278455.1. Classification (GTDB taxonomy): domain Bacteria; phylum Bacteroidota; class Bacteroidia; order Chitinophagales; family Chitinophagaceae; genus FW021-bin31. The sequence continues at coordinate 6,521 of DASULB010000407.1, forward strand.
CCGCAAAAAAGGGTGATCAGAAAGAAGTATTTTTTAAACATCGGGGCAAAATTAGCCCTTTCCCTCCAAAAAGCAGGCCGAAAAGCTAAAAGAGCGACCACTGGACGCCCGTTTCAAAGTTAAATCGTTTTGTAGTGAACCCGGTCGTTTCGGTATAACGGCTATCGGTAATATTGTGCAGGCCCAGGAACAGCTTATACCTGGTTTTCCATACATACTGCGCGTAAAGGTTCACAATGATGTAATTTTTTAAATGCCGGATCTGTTGGGAATTATTAATAAAGGCAAGATCTTCCCTTGAGCCGGTATATTTACCATCCATGCTGATATAAAACGAAGGGGCAAGCTGATAACCAATGGAAATACCCGCTGCATTTTCAGGTCGCTTAAAAAGATTATTATACGTGGAATCTTTTTTGGTGCCGGCATTTTTAGCCGTAACACGACCGTTGAGGTAAGCGTAGTAGGCCTTTATCCGGAGTTTTTCATTGACCGCGTAGTCGAGTTCCGCCTCTCCTCCGTATCCGGTTTGATGATCGTAGTTTATATACCGGGAAGTCTGAAACGCGATGACCTTTTTAAGGTTTCTGTCGTAAGCCGTCAGCCGGAGTTTTAATTTTTGATGGGCGAAAAGAGCCTCCATGCCACCTTCATAGCTGATGCCCGTCTCCGGCTTCAGCTTTTGGTTGCCATATACGGAATACAGCTGGTAAAGGGAAGGGGAACTAAAGGTGGAGGCGATGTTAGCGAAGAATTTTATCCGGTCATTGATCAACCATGATGGATTAATGGAGAAAACAGGGTGGGAGCCATATAGTTTATGTTGATTAAGTCTGCCGCCCAGTTCCAGGTGGAAGCCGTTGTCCGTCTTTAGAAAAAACGATCCGTAAATGTCCATAGCGTTTGTCTGGGCAGAATCGGCGGACAGGTCGTTTTTGTAGATGTAAGGTCCGAAGATATTCACTCCATGCTGGTTTGTTTTCTCCAGCCTGATGGAATTCCCGAAAAGCAGGGAAATGTGCGGGCTGATAATGTAGTGTATATAGGCATCAACGCTGTGGGTCACGCTCCCGTATTTTGATTTGGCGTAATCCGATCCGTCCAGGGAGTCATTCAGGTAGTGGCGATCGGTGGGGTTAAAACTGTATTTCAAATTCAGGTCGCCTTTATCAAAGGTATGTTGGAGGCTCAGACCTGTCTGCCAGAAAACGGTGGTGTAATAATAATCCTTATCATCAACAAAGGCATCGGCGTCCATGTTCCCTTTTTCATAAGCAAAATGAACAAATGGCCGGATCGACCAATTCTCGTTGGGGTGGAAGCCCAAACCTGCGTATACCGATTGACGGCGGTAACCGTCCTTGTCGAAGCCCTGGCTGCCG
>DASULB010000408.1:0-7782 GCA_036278455.1 Chitinophagaceae bacterium
GTCATTGAAGGCACGTGATACGGTGGCTACAGAAACATTCAGACAGCGGGCGATGTCTTTTATGGTTACATATTCCATAATGATGATAATTGACCGGATGTAAGATACTATTATAAAGGATTATTGGTATATTTTTCTCTAGGGCTACAAATAAGGGATAACAACGGCAATCGGATGACCTGGATGTTTCTCCTTGAAGCAAAGATATTGGTATCGGCTGTATTTCGGAAACGTTTCCGGTAATTTAAAACGATTTCGGAAACGTTTCCGGCGATTTTCTTGGCGAGAAGCTTGACAGGAAGCAGATAAACATATAGGTTTGGGCCATATATTTTACCGATGGGATATTTTGACCTTATAACGATAGTCGTATTTTCTCTGATCGTTGTCGTCTGTGGCCTGTCTTTTTCCGGAGCGGGTAAAAGCATGAAGTCTTTTTTTGCCGGCGGTGGAGCAGTTCCCTGGTGGATAAGTGGATTGTCGCTTTTTATGAGTTTTTTCTCTGCCGGCACTTTTGTTGTATGGGGAGCGATTGCATATAATTATGGTTGGGTAGCGGTAGCCATTCAATGGACTATGTGTATTGCCGGTTTTGTTATCGGATTTGTGGTTGCTCCGAGATGGCAGAGAACCGGTGTGCTGACCGCCGCTGAATTCATTACAAAGCGCTTGGGATACCACACACAGAAGGTGTATTCTTATTTATTTCTGTTGCTCTCTGTTTTTACTACCGGGGCTTTTTTATACCCCGTTGCCAAAATATTAGAGGTGGCTACCAATATTCCAATAGCCATTACGACCATTATTCTTGGGGTACTCATCATCGTTTATACCGCGGCAGGGGGCATGTGGGCGGTTGTGGTGACAGATGTGTTGCAATTTATTGTCCTAACGGCGGCTGTATTGATTGTAGTGCCTTTGTCTTTTGGCAAAATAGGCGGTGTTTCTCCATTTATTCAGCGGGTTCCCGAACATTTTTTTTCCTTTTTTAACCATGAGTATTCCATTGGCTTTCTGATAGCGTTTGCCTTTTATAATCTCTTTTACCTGAGTGGTAACTGGGCTTATGTGCAACGGTATACGACCGTGAAAACCCCAAAGGATGCTAAAAAGGTAGGATGGCTCTTTGGCGCTTTATATGTGGTCAGTCCTGTTATCTGGATGCTCCCCCCTATGATCTATCGGATCATCAACCCGGACTTGGGACATTTAGGGGCAGAAGGCGCTTATTTACTGATGTGCAAGGCGGTATTGCCTATTGGCATGCTGGGCATGATTCTCGGTGCGATGATCTTCGCCACCTCCAGTTCGGTGAACACAACGTTGAATATATCGGCAGGCGTTTTTACCAATGACCTGTATAGACATTTCTTCCCCAGTAGCAGTGAAAAGAAACTGATACGGATTGCGAGATACTCAACTATATTTTTTGGGATATTCACTATCATCGTTGCGTTGCTGGTCCCGCTTATGGGCGGTATCGTCGCAGTGGTCATAAGCGTTGGTGCCATCACCGGAGCAGCATTGTTTTTGCCTCCATTGTGGTGTCTGTTTTCAAAACGTCAAACCGGGCGATCCGCGTTAACAGTGACAATAGTCAGCCTCTTTATTAATCTTTTATTGAAATTCGTTGCCCCGGTCTTCGGCGTATCGCTCTCCCGCAGCATGGAAATGATCGTTGGTGTGGGCATCCCTATTGTGTTGTTGGCATTTTATGAGATAGGATTAACAGTTTTTCCCCGGGAGAATATTGTTTATGAAAATTATAAAAAGCTTTCAATGGTACAAGCATCTGGTACGGCTGAAGATGATTTACAGGCGGATACAGGTAACAGGCATGGCAAAAAGGTGATATCACTTGGAGTGCTTCTGATTAGTGTGCTGGTCCTTATCATAGGGCTTGCCTCTATCCATACCAGCTGGGTTGTATTTATTACAGGGATTATCATCCTGGTATTGGGAATTTTTATGTACCCCTATAAAGGCGTCCATGGAAAAATATCGGCTAATAATATACAAACAAAAACAGATAAAGATTATGTTGATTAAGGAGAGTGCTCGTCCTCGCAGAAGCAGTAAACTGGTAAAAATGGATGTTGATTTTGTAATTGCAGGTGGTGGAATGGCGGGAACCTGTGCCGCGATAACAGCGGCCAGAAAAGGTATTAAAGTGGTATTGATACAGGACCGCCCTGTATTGGGCGGAAATGCTTCCAGTGAAGTAAGATTATGGATTCTCGGGGCTTCTTCTCACATGGGCAATAATAATCGCTGGGCGAGAGAAGGCGGAGTAATAGATGAAATATTGGTTGAGAACCTGTATCGGAATAAAGAGGGAAATCCACTGATCCTGGATACTGTTCTTTTGGAGAAGGTGACCAGCGAACCTAATATTACACTCTTGCTGAACACAGCGGTATATGAAGTACATAAGCGCGATGAAAGGAATATCGATTATTTAAAGGCGTTCTGCAGTCAGAATTCCACTGAGTATGAATTACATGGTCCTCTATTCTGTGATGCCTCCGGGGATGGCATAGTAAGCTTCCTTGCGGGGGCCACCTTTAGGATGGGTGCGGAGAGCACTCAGGAGTTCGGGGAGCTTTTCGCTCCTGAAAATGGCCATGGTGAGCTATTGGGGCATAGTCTTTATTTTTATAGCAAACGTATGGATCAGCCGGTAAAGTATGTGGCACCTGCATTTGCGCTGAAGGATATTGATGAGATCCCCAAGTACAAGATTTTAAATCAAAGTGACCATGGTTGTCGCCTGTGGTGGATTGAATATGGAGGCCGGGAAGATACTGTACATGATACGGAAAAAATTAAGTGGGAATTGTGGCGCGTTGTTTATGGTGTATGGGATTATATTAAGAATTCCGGCGAGTTCGAGGATGTGGATAACCTGACATTGGAATGGGTCGGAACGATCCCCGGCAAGCGGGAAAGCAGAAGATTTGAGGGTCACTATATGCTAAAGCAACAGGATGTTGTAGAACAAAGGGAATTTGAAGATGCAGTCTCTTTTGGTGGCTGGGCATTAGACCTTCACCCAGCTGACGGGGTTTATAGTAACTTGCCAAGTTGCACCCAATGGCATAGTAAAGGAGTATACCAGATACCATATCGCTGTTATATCAGTAAAGATATAGATAACCTGTTTTTTGCAGGACGTATCATCAGCGCCACGCATGTGGCCTTCGGCTCTGCCCGGGTAATGGCAACCTGTGCGCATGGCGGACAGGCTGTAGGGATGGCTGCTGCGATATGTCATGGTCATCAAATAAAGCCTAAGGAGATACTTGAAAACGATTTGATTAAATTTTTGCAATTTTCCCTGAATGAGACGGGGCAAAGTGTTATCGGCGTCCCTTTAAGGAACGATGAATACATAAGCAATTCCGCCGTTATTACCGCGTCTTCTACATTATCCATTGATGAGATCCCTTTTAATGGCCAGTGGATTCAGCTGAATGAATCCGCCGGGCAATTGCTGCCGTTTCGCAAGGATGGGAGGCATGGCTTTACTTGTTTAGTTAAAAGTGATAAGATAACAGTACTTAGAGTGGAGCTGCGCATCAGCAGTAAAAAGGCAAATTACACCCCTGACGTTATTGTTGAGAAAAAAGAAGTGGCCATAGAGCCGGGTGAACAGTATATAGAACTTGATTTTGAACAGCCCATTCCTGACAATCAATATGGGGTTTTAATTTTTCAAAAAGATCCGGATATATATTTGAAGGGCAGCAATAACAGGTATACGGGAGTTCTATCCATTTTCAATGGTAAAAATAAAGCGGTCTCTAATAACGGAAAGCAATCTCCGCCTCCGGGAATTGGCATTGATACATTTGAATTCTGGTGTCCCCGCCGCAGGCCCAAGGGCCAGAATGTAGCGATGAAAATACGCCCCGCCATTACGCTTTATTCACCTGTCAATATCAAAAACGGCTATATCCGTCCCTATCTCGGAACGAATGCATGGGCAGCTGACCTTAATGACCCTCATCCGGAGATTTTATTGGAATGGAAGGAGCCGAAAACCATCCATTCCGTCACGTTGTTTTTTGATACTGACTATGATCATCCATTGGAATCGTCGTTGCTGGGGCACCTGGAAAATATTATTCCATTTTGTTTACGTGAATATAAATTACTCAATGATGCAGGTGAAGTCATCTACGAGAAGTTTGATAATTACCAGACGATCAATAAGATAACTTTTGATAAGCCTGTTAATACTGCGTCGTTAAAGGTCAAATGTAAACATCCTGATAAGCATATACCGGCATCTATATTTGAGATCATTGTTGAATAAATATATTTTTAGGCAATAATATTATATACTGATCGGGATGAATCAATTATCCCATGAATTCGTTCTTTTAATTTCTCTGACCGCTTTTCCGAGTGTCGGTAAGGCTGTTGGCCAGCAGAGAACTATATCGGAGAATGATCTGTACCGGATTGCCATGTTGGGGGATGGGGTAGTGAATATCATTGAAAAGATGGCGGGCTCTGCACAGGTGTTTACACCGGAAGTTATAGTAATGCATGCCGTTAATGACCCAAAACTTTTCCATATTTAACAGGAATGTGGAATGATTTTAAAGGTGTTTGCTGGAATTGGTGGTCCGATGGTAACATTACAGAAATACATCATGCGGACAAAGGAGAAACTGAAGTGGCTATGGCGATCGGGACCCCTGTATTCATGGATAGGGTGAAGGATTTTTCTTGCAAAAGCCCTGATACGAGATCAGGTCCAAGCACGAGTTGGACCCCGAATCAGGTGGCGTAAAGGGAAGTCCAAGCCAGGCCGACAATGTAAATGGCATGCTCTAACAGGATAAAGCGGTGAAACTACAGTGTAATTTTTGTTTATTGTAATATCCATTTTTTGTATATTGGAGATTCAAAAATTATTACTTTACAAACCAATTGTCATTATCTCTATGGAAGCACATACCTGCCTGGAATGCGGCTCGAAGATAAGAGGTCGCGTGGACAAGAAATTCTGTAATGATCAGTGCCGAAACGCTTACCACAATCGCATGAAAAGTGATGTAAGCACTGCAGTGAAACAGATCAACCATATATTACGCCACAACAGGCAGGTGATGCGTGGTTTGGTGCCAGCGGTTAAAGGGAAAATTACGGTTACCCGCACCAGGTTGCTTCAGGAAGGTTTTGATTTTGCTTATCATACCCATACTTACCACACGAGGAATGGGCATGATTATGTTTTTTGTTATGAATATGGCTATCTGCCTTTGGAAAATGATGTGATCATGCTGGTGAAAAGAGAAGAACAGGAAGAATGATGCCCCATTGTTCAGTCCCTGGTAACCGTCCATGCGGCCGCTTCCACCACCTCGGCTTGTCGCAGAAAGACTTTTGTTGTAAGCACCCTGCGTACCTCCTCATCCCTGTCCGCGCAACAACGGTTATTTGATAATCCTTATCGGCTGCCTCTCTGAGCGTAGACAAGGCTACCCCGCTCGTCGCTATTCCCGCAAGTACGATGTGGGTTATTCCCAGGGACCTTAATACCACCTCCAGAATGACTGATAGAAATGGATAGACGGTCCGGCAATTGCGCCGCTATACACAGCAATATTTCGTTTTTGATCTCCGGATATTTTCTTGCCTGGTTGGCCAGCACGGTGAGAGCAAAGGCTTTGGCTGCAATCTTTTCGGCCGGTTTCATCAGCAGATCAAAACAAATGGTCATCAGGCGGCCTGCGTAAACATCCGGGATTTCCGCAAACTGAAACAGCCGGAGGGTGTTGCGTTTAACGGCATGACTGGAGAAACTTTCCAATTGATCCAGCAGGGTAGGAAGGTGGCTGGTGAGCAATGCCGGATATTTTTCCACACAATAGGAGAGCGGCCGGAAACTTCGTTGGGCAAGACGGTAATCGCCTTCGGTAAAAAGCGTGATCAATTGCCTGAAACGTTCAGGGTCATGATCAATATAAGCGGTGATGCGCAACACTTGAGCACGGGAAGGGTCTCCCATCAGCATATTTCTTACATTCATCGTCACATGATTTTGCTCCGGTGGTCAGAGACCTCCGCCTTTAGTAATATCTATGGACATCCGCTCCTATAGGATGGGTGTGTCATCGTGAACCGTATCAGTATGTTTCGACTATGGCGCCCCGGCGGTTTAAACCGGCCAAAGCAAAATGATGGATCATTCAACACAGTGTCCCATCATTTAAGTCGTCAAAAACAAACTTAACTATTTAATCACGGCTTTTGAAGTAGTTTCTTTTCGGTTCCCTTTTACATTGATGGCCTCCACCTGATATTGGAACTGCTTTTGGGCATCTGCCATCGGCACGCTAAATTCAAAGGGATAAGTGCTGTCGGAAACAGATTTCCACTGATCTCCTTGCTTTATACCGCAGGGTGGCCTTCTTCACGTCCTTTTCGGTCGCTTGTAAATAGATGTAAGCTTCTTTCAGGGAAGCTCCCATATCAATGATCATCCCGGTGACTTTCCCGAAGGGTCCATCCTGGATGGACAGGCCCGGCGAAGACGCCCTGCTGCCGGAATCCAGGATATCTTGCTGAAACTGCGGCGTCACGGAAATCCCCCTGATGCGAATCCCTGTAATGCCATGGGGCTTCAGCCTGACGGTGATCGTCCCGTTTTTCATTTTCTGCGCGGGGGCCGGCTGATTGTTCACCCATACTTTCACCTGATAAATGGCATCTTCTGAAAATGGAACGATATCGGGATTCAGCCAAACCTTTACATTTGTTTCCTCTTCCGACTGGTTCATCAGACCGATATACAAATTGTTATTCCCATAGCCCGTCAGATAGTTGGCCTGAATATTATCCGTCCTTATCACATGAGCAGGCATCCAGAGTTGCACCTGATCATCCCCATAAAACCGGCCCCTCCTGTCGCCATAAACATCACTTTGCAGATAAGCATAGCCTTCCGCGTACCGCGATGGAAAACTCATCGCCCCGGCTGAGGAAGTGTATGCATCAGAGACCAGGTAATCCATCAACAGCGCTATCTGGGGCCATACATGATTATAATAAATGTTATTATAGGTCATCTCCCAAAGCGATTTCAGCGGATAGTCCGGGCGACCATAAATATCCGTGTATTCACCCATGATGCTGTATCCGGGGAAATTGGCATATCTGCCGACAATGGCGGAACGTGCGATGTCATGGAAAAACTTATCTCCTGTATAATAGGACAGCTTCAGCAGATAAGCCGCGTAATGATCCAGGAATACCGCGCGGTTTTCCACATAAGTGGTCGATGCCTCAGAAATAAGTCCCGTTTGCGATAGGCACCAGGCCTCCACCTTTTGCTGGGGCGCTTTCATAGGCTCCGGGTGAGGGTTCAACCGGTTCTGGTAAGCATATTTTCCGACCGCGCCCCCTTTATTGATCGTAATTTCCTCTTTGGGCGGCGCTGGCTCCATCCAGATATATTCCACGAACTCCTCCGCGCCCTTGCGGGCGGCTTCCAGGTATCGTTTCTGCCTGGTGGTTGCATAAAGTTCCATCAGGTCAATCCACTTTGGCGCAAAATCAGTCCAGAACTGTCCGCCGTCCCGAATATGGACATCGCTGAAATCTTCCTGGGGCGTATTGATCCGGCCGGCGATATACTGATCAGCACCGTCTTCTGCCTTTTTAAGATACCCCTGATCCCCGGTCATCCGGTACAGCGCCAGGGAATTCTGCCAGTTGTCTCCCGCGCTGACCATTTTTAAGTTCAGGACACGCGGTTTCCCATACAGT
>DASULB010000409.1:0-8151 GCA_036278455.1 Chitinophagaceae bacterium
AACATACTGATGCGTTTAAATGATTTTTTTTGTTGTTTCTGGTGATTTGGAATTTCAAGATTGATTAAAAGGAATGATATGGGAAATAAAATAAGTAAATCGACTGATTACCTTTTGGCTTCTATTACCCCTTTAGAACGAGCGAAGGTTGATGTGAAGATGCTTATCGCGGCAAAGATAGCTGATGCAATGACGACGAAAAACTGGAAGCATAAAGATCTGCTGGAAGCTGTAAACAAGGATAATCCTTCTATAATCACCAGGTGGTTATCGGGAACTCATAATTTCACCATTGATACACTTGTGGAGCTTGAGAACGCTTTAAAGGTCAGATTTCTTAACCCTACTGTCTCATAGGTAGCAACAATAGTATTGTAGGAATTCTTTGTACTGTATCAATTTATAAGGATGACAAAGATCTGCTGCTTGGTCAGTTTAAGGCAAGTTGCGTTTATTCAGTAAAAGACCTTTCAAGCTATGTTAATTCGGATACTAAAGCGCTTGAATTACCGGATACTTCCGTTAATTGATGCTGACTCCTTAACAATTAACCACTAGATTTTCTTATGGGGATGAGGCCTTCAAAATCATTCTCGACTTGAAAGTTGTGAACCCTGCAACTGGTAAGCGCATTAGGATCTGTTAAAGAGATGACCAATGCGTAATATGGATGAATAACGCGTTCCATTTAGGTTAGTTGCTTCCCATTGTCCTTGGGTTCTTGTCTTGATTCATGAAATTTTAAGTGCCTTATCCTTTTCCCCGATGGTACGGCTGGTAGTGGAACAGTGCTTTGGATATTCTTTTTTTATGCGCATTATTTTTTCTCCTTTGCCTTGAAATATTTCGAAAACCTTTTAGTTGCCCATGAACGGAGGGTAGAGGATCAAGCGCCACTCGTGGTCTGTAAATTCTGTGCGACCAACAACAGCCTGCCATTTGGCTGATAAGGGTGGAATATTTATTTTTGCTCTTGTTATTCCCTTTATTAAAAACAGTTCTCATACTACCCTTATCCGTTACAAAAACGGCTGCTAATGCTTGCGTGTCTTTGCTTACTTTGCTTTTTTCTCCTGCTCCAAAAAATCTGGCAACCATTTACCGGAAGACAATTCTCATGGCGGCGTCACGTTTACCGCACGCGGTGAGGATGTTACCTGTACGGCCATATACAACGAGGCAATTTTCCACAAGACGTTCAGTGCAAATTACAAACAGACGGATTACAAAATCCTCATTATTCAGGGAAAGGATAAAGATGCGCCGGTGCATCATGAAGGTAACATTGTATTGGAGATGATCACCACGGACGGCCTGGCGAAAGGAACTTATCCCGTCATTGCTGAGGAAGACTTAGGGTCCTACTATTCCCATCGTTTTGTGAGGGCAGACAGGTGTACGCTCCAGAGGATGCAGACAACGGGTCGTTACCGTGATTACTCCCGGTGATGATCATGCTGGCGAGGTAGATGGAGAAGCCGGATATAAAAAAGGGGTTTATTTCGGGCACCTTTGAATTCACGGGTACCAATTGGGATAAAGCTTCGCCGGGGTAACGGTAAAGGAAAGTTTGACAATGTACCCATCAAGATTTATGCTAGCAAGTGAGATTAGTTTTATCATAAACTTTTGTGATTGGTCTTTAAATGCTCCAATGCATACCGATCACCGGTATTGCCTCTTCACACGATGATAGCATCACGACCGTCCGGCTTTCTTTAACCGGCTTCAGGGCCTTCAACATCAGGAGTTTGGTAAAATTCATAAAGAATGCGTAGTTTTACTTTACTTTTGATCGATTATTGTATGCGGTTTAAAAAATATCCTATACTTTTTTTCTTTGCCGTGCTTTTCTTTTCCTGTTCAAAAAAGGATCAGCCCGGCAATTCCGCTCCTGACGGAAAGACCTACAGTCATCAGGCCGTCGGCAAATCGGCACATGACCTGCTTTCTGCTTCGACGTTCACATCCTTAAAAATAGAAATCCAATATATGCCGGGCTATAAACCGGATGACGGGGCCGTGAATCAGGTTAAAAGTTTTCTGAACGGGCTACTGAATAAACCGGGTGGGATTTCCGTCACTGAAACTCAAATACCTTCTTTGGGAAAAACGCCGGTCTCCCTGGATGATGTTATTTCCGTGGAAAACAAATACAGAACATCCTATGCCAATAGCAAAGAAATAGACGTGTATATTCTTTTTACAGATGCAGATTATAAAGATAATACCGTTTTAGGCATGGCTTACCGCAATACTTCCGTTTGTATTTTTGCCAAAACGATCCACGACAATTCCGGGGGTATCGGGCAGGCCAACCGTGCTCAACTTTCTGCTACGGTGCTGGAACATGAATTCGGTCATCTGCTCGGCCTGGTCAATACCGGATCCCCCATGCAGGTAAACCATGAAGACAGTGCCCATCCCAATCATTGTAACAATAAAAACTGTCTGATGTATTACGCAGCCGAAACGACCGACATTCTCGGGTTTCTCATTGCCGGTAATACACCGTTACTGGATACTAACTGCCTGGATGACCTGAAAGCAAACGGAGGAAAGTGACGAAAAAGAATCCGAGGCAGTATTTCGTGATGGAATATCGTATGGAGGGCCCCTTTAGATAGAAGAAAATCGGGAAGCAGTTAACGGGCAGTGGAAACCAAGGTACGGGCCTTGAAAAGTATGTTAAATGGGCGACCCTGCAGGGTGTTTTTTCAATTTTCTGTTCGTTCATTGGCTTGCCCAAATCCCGATACAGACTCATGCAGCCGTATTTACCTGAGGGGCTGTTTGAAGCCTTGCGGCACTGTTTCTGCAATGCGGCGTCGCAGTATTTCGGTATAGCGGCGCTGTGGAAAGTACCCGATTAATAAAAGTGATCTGCTGGTTTTCAGCAGATCACTGGTAATTAAATAGTTTATGGTTCACGAATGCTTTAGTCGTGGTGGATAAATTCCACGTGGCAATTGATCTTTATCTCGTCACTTACGACGGCACCCCCGCTTTCCAGCAAGGCGTTGTATCTTAATCCAAAATCCTTACGGCTGACCTTTCCGGTAACGGTAAAGCCGCTGCGTTGGTTGCCATAGGGATCTGTAATCATCCCGCCGTATTCCACATCCAGTTCAATGGGCTTTGTTACATCACGGATGGTAAGGTCCCCCTTCAGCTGATAAATATCCTCTTTTACGTTTTTAAATGAGGTGGACTTGAAGGTCAATGTAGGAAATTTCTCCGCGTTGAAGAAATCATCCGACCGCAGGTGATTGTCTCTTTGTTCGGTACCCGTATTTACGCTGGCTGTCTCGGCGGTGAAAGTGACTTTTGCATTTTCCGGCGTGTCGCCTTCGGTTTCAGCGGTGGCGTCAAAGCGGTCAAACTGGCCGGTAACGGTCGATACAACCATATGCCTCGCCCTGAAATGGATCTCCGAGTGAACGGGATCGATGTTCCATGTCTTTGTGCTCATTGGATAAGTTTTTGGTCACACCTGGAGCGGTGTGAGACGGTAAAGAAAAAATTCAGAATAAAGTATAGAAAATAACGCCTGTCAGGGACAAAAGTTCGGAGGTCCGGGCATCCGGAAGGGAATTTTCTTACAATATCCACCCCAGCAACAGGCAGGCCAGTACGAGGATGGGGGCGGGAATGCGCGTAAACTGCAATACACAAAAAGTTCCGATGATCACCAGCAGGCTGACCCAGCTAAACGAAATGGCGTTGAAAAGGATCAGGGTATAGGCCCACATAATACCCACCACTACGGCGTTGATGCCTTCAAGTGCCCTGAAGATATACACATGTTTTTTCAGGTTGCTCCAGATGGGGAAGAAAAACAGCACTAACAGCAGGCTGGGCAGGAAAATGCCCAGGGGGCAGATAAAGGCGCCCACCAATTGCATCAGGGGTCCGGAGGGTCGCATCACCATGCCGCCCACATAAGAAGTAAGGGAAAAGGTGGGCCCCGGCACCGCCTGTACCATACCGGCACCGGTCAGAAAATGCTGGGGGGTGATCAAAGGTGTCATTCCCAGGTTGATCGGCCGGGTGATGAACTGATCGAACATCATCGGGATGAGGACCTGGCTGCCGCCAAACACCAGGCTGCCAAAGCGGTAGAAGTTCTCGAACAGGTTGTATATGCGGAAATGCGGCCAGGCGTGTACACGGGCATATTCACTGAAAACCCCCGCGAGAATGAAGATCGCCGCGAAAAGCCACAGGTTGTTCCAGGGTATTTTTTTCTTTTCTCCCTGCATCTCCGGAATGCGTTTGCTGCTAAGGCTGGTCACAGCCCCTCCCAGGACGATCAGTACAGGGAATAACGCCGGTCCCTTGAAGGCGGCGGCGCCAAGCATGGCGCCGCCCAGAATACACGCCGTTACGAGATTATTGACGCTGATCTTGAAAGCCCTGAACCCCGCATATGCCAGGAATCCAACGGCCATCGGCTGTACATAATGAAAAACGTTTTTATTGATAAAGAACAGGATGAAAGAGAAAAGCGTCATGAGGATGCAGGCAGGAAGTACCCACACAAGAAGGGTGAGGACGGCCAGGGGGGTACCGCCCCGTTTATAGCCGATCAGCGTAATGGTTTGCGTGGAGGAAGCGCCCGGTAATAGCTGGCAAAAGGCCGTGTACTCCAGCAACTCCTCCTCTGTGACATATTTCCGCTTTTCTACAAAGGTTTTCAACATCATCGCCAGGTGTCCCTGTGGCCCGCCAAAAGCTGAAATACTGTACCAGAAAACCGCTTTTAAAAAAGGAATATGCCGGATTATTATCATGTAAACCGTTACGATGATGGGAAATGCAATACTGTTCTATCAGTTATGAAGCAGACAATTTAGAAAGAAAAAACGAGTTTAGGAAATTGTTACCAGCGGCAGTCGTCTGAAACAGTGAAATAGAATGGCTGACCGCTTATTTGATGGTATAGGTGTCCAGGGAAATGTCGGTGACCGCGGATCCGCCTTGCTGGATGGTCATCTCAATGATGCCGACGCCGCGCGCGAAATACAGATCACCCGTGAGATAGGAAATGGCGCCGCCGCCAAGCGGATTGGGGACTTTGACCTGCAAGCCCACGTGCGCTACGTTTTGATAGGTTTTGCTGTTGACGGCCCTGGTACCGCTTACCTGGAGCAGTTGAAAATCCATCTCAGCGGAAAGGCTGATGCCCTGGAGACTAATGGGGATGTTTTGCGTCCAGGTGGTATTGACTTTTGAGGTATCTTTGAGATAAAGCATGGCGTTATTCCCCAGCTGGGTCATAAATCCCAGGGCGTAATAATTGTTTCGATCCTGCCCGAAATAGGTCTCCGCTGTCATGGAGGAAGTGTCCGGCTTGTTCTCAAAAATATAAAAGGATATGCCGTTAATGGTGGTGTCCTTGCCGGTAGCGGTCAGGGTATAACCGCCGTTCGGGTTAATACCGTCCTTATAATGCCAGCTTGAGCCGGAGCTTACAGGCTGATAACTCGTCGAATCACTTGGGTGGTTGACGGGCTTCTCTACGCTCTTGTCCTTGGAACAGGAAAACAGCAAAAAGGCCATACAGGCTACAAGAACAGTACGAAAGGTCATGACATATGATTTTTGTGAAGACAAAGCTATATTAAATAGTTAGCATAGCAAACATAGGGCCACCGGGAAACTGACGGGTAAAACAATGGTTTTCAACAAAGAGGAAACGCCTGCCGGTTTTTTGGCATAAATCTTGGGTAAGAATATCTGCAATTTTTTTTAACTTATAACTTTAAAAACGAATCTTATGAAACTGCGTACCCGTGAAAGCATATGTTTTGTTGGCCTGGCGGCCTTTATGTTGTTCAGTTGCGGAAAGCCCCTGACCAAAACCCAAAAAGGCGCCGCGATTGGTACAGCGGGTGGCGCGGCCGCCGGCGCTATCGTTGGCAAGGTAGCCGGAAATACGGCTTTGGGCGCTATCATCGGTGCCGCGGTAGGCGGCGGAGCAGGTGCCATCATCGGTCATAAAATGGATAAGCAGGCCAAAGAAATAGAAAAGCAGGTCCCCAATGCGCAGGTGGAACGCCAGGGGGAGGGCATCATCGTCACCTTTAACAGCAATGTACTGTTCGGCTTTGATAAATCGGATCTGACCGCTGCCGCGAAAAGTACGGTCAATGATTTGAACACTATTTTGCAGAAATATCCTGATGAAAACGTCATGGTGATCGGTCATACCGATAATGTGGGTTCGGACGCCTACAATCAGAAATTATCCGAACGTCGCGCATCTTCTGTTTCCGATTACCTGATCAGCCAAGGCGTGAGTTCCGGCCGCATCTCCACCAAGGGCATGGGAGAAACCGATCCCAAGGTACCAAACGATACCAAAGCGCACCAGGCGGAGAACCGTCGTGTGGAATTTGTCCTGACGGCGAATGCCAAGATGAAACAGGAAGCTGAGCAGGAAGCCAAACAATAACTCAGGTCGCAGTAATTTATTCCCTTAATTATATGCCCCCGGCCCGATGGCCGGGGGCTTTTTGCCATGACAGATCCACTCATTACTGCCAAAGGGCTGCGCCATGGCCGTGGTCTTACGGGCTTCTCAATTTTTTCTCTCTTTGATGCCGGAAACACTACTGTTCCTGCCATGGCCGCCGGGTTCACCGGAAAGCCGCCATTTCCACACCGGTTTCAAGTTAATCCACTAAGTCTGTATGCGTTACGGGGTTACCGTGCTGAGTTTGATTTCTTTCAAGTTTGCTACATTTACGCTTTATTTACTTGTTATAACACCAAAACCATTATGTATGAAGAAAATCAGTATTACACTGGCCTTGTTGGCGTTTGTTATCATGGGCGCAAACGGTCAGCAGCAAAAAATCACCTTTACCAAATACACGCTTCCAAACGGGCTTAAGGTAATTTTACATCAGGATACCACCGCTCCCGTGGTGGCGGTAACCGTACTTTATCATGTGGGTTCAAAAAATGAGAAACCGGGACAAAGCGGGTTCGCGCACTTTTTTGAACACCTGATGTTCGAAGGTTCCAAATACATCGGGCGCGGGCAGTACATGAAGTATGTAAGCAATGCCGGCGGTCAGTTGAATGCCAACACCTCGCAGGACCGTACCTTCTATTATGAGAACCTGCCTTCCAACCAGTTGAAACTCGGTCTGTGGCTGGAATCCGAAAGGATGATGCATGGCAAGATAGAGCAGGTGGGCGTCAATACCCAACGCGAAGTGGTCAAGGAGGAGAAGCGGATGCGCGTGGATAACCGGCCTTATGGTACTATTCTGACTGAGGTGTGCAAACGCCTGTTCAACGGTACGCCGTACGCATGGGTGCCGATCGGCACGATGGCAGACCTGAACAAAGCCAAGCTCCAGGATTTCCTGGATTTTTACCATACCTATTATGTTCCTGGTAATGCGGTATTGTCCATCGCGGGGGATATCAATCTGGACAGCACCAAAAAGCTGATCAGTGCTTATTTCGGGCCTATTCCCCGGGGCGAAAAACCTATTTCCCGGCCGCAGATTCATTTAGCGCCCCTCGGCGCCCTGGCGAACAGGGTGGACACGGTGTATGACAACATTCAGTTGCCCGCCGTCATCGAGGCCTACCGCGGTCCTGTACAGGGTACCCCGGATTATTACGCGTTTAACGTACTGTCCAACATCCTGAGCGGCAGCGCTTCCTCCAGGATGCAAAAGGATCTGGTGGATAAAGATCAACTGGCCATTCAGGTGGAGTCGTTTCCCATGTCCATGGAAAGCGTAGGGGCGTTTATTAACCTGGGTATTGTGAACTCCGGCATCACCGTGCAAGCGCTCAGGACGGCTATGGACAAAGAAGTGGACCGTATCAAAAAAACCACCGTGGGTGCGCATGAATTTCAGAAAGTCATGAACCAGATTGAGACGGATTACATCGGCAGTTTTTCCACCCAACTGGGCATCGCCGAAAAGCTTTCCAACTATGAAGTGTATTTCGGGAACGCCAACCTGATCAATACCGAACTCAGCAGGTATAAGAAGGTGACGCCCGAAGATGTAAAAAGGGTAGCCGATAAATACCTGAACGATCAGGACCGCATCATCCTGTATTATTTGCCGAAGTCAGCTGAGAAAAAGGGATAAGGAGAAAAAAGATATAACAGGATTT
>DASULB010000410.1:0-6935 GCA_036278455.1 Chitinophagaceae bacterium
AACGGTCATCATACCCCGGGACCCGGCTCCTTTGGGGCTTTCTTTTATCTTGTCACGGGCTTCCATGGATGCCATGTGTTTTCCGGTGTGATTATTAATATTGTTATTCTTATTAATGTCTTAAAGGGTACCTACGAAAAGCGGGGACATTATGAAATGGTGGAGAAGGTAGGGCTCTATTGGCACTTTGTGGATCTGGTATGGGTATATGTGTTTACCTGTTACTATTTACTCTAAAAAAAGCGTTTCCGGGAATGGTTCCTGAAGGCGGGGATCAAAAGATCAAAAGATCGAAGATTAACGAATATCATTTGTTCATTTTTGTTTGAAGACAAGTAATATGGAAAATACGCAGGCGCTGAGCGCGCATGATGCACAGGTAGCGGAAAGAAGCGGTAAAACCAACATGAAAGATCCGGTGGTAAAGACCCTGATCAAGGTGTTCTGGATTTTGCTGGTGGTCACGATTGTGGAGATCGCCCTTGCCTTATTGCACTTTGAGACCGGCTTCCTCCCGCGACCGATACTCAATACCGTATTTATCGGCCTGACCATCGTCAAGGCGGTTTACATCGTCGGTGAATTCATGCACCTGCGCCATGAACTAAAGAACCTGATCTGGATGATCCTCATCCCGCTTATTTTTCTGTTTTGGGCCATTGCGGCAGTGCTTTATGAAGGAAGCGCCACCAAGACCGCCCGCCATAATGACCGCCAGGTGACCGAAACGTCGGTACCCTGGGAAAATGTTACCCACGAAACACACTGACAGGTGGCTGACCTGTCTTTCAGCCCCCTAAAAAAAGCTGCGTCCCGGTTATCTTCAACTCAAACGCGTCACAGCCAACTTAACCGCGTCATCGCGCAAAGCACAAAAATCCCATGAAGGGCGCCTGGAAAAAAGTACTTTTTTTATTCATTCTTGGCTTGCCGGTGATCGGCTTTCTGGTCGTAAAGCATTTGAGTGATGTAAACCTCAGTATGCCCGGTCATTATGTGGTTGAAAGCGTCAATCCTGATAGAGGCGGCTCGGCGCCCGATACGCTTTATCACCGTATGCGGGATTTTAACCTGGTGAACCAGCTGGGCCAGCATGTTACCCGGAAAAACCTGGAAGGCAGGGTGACGGTGGTGGACTTTTTTCATACCCGTGGCCGGAAGATCACCCCCAGGCTGTCGGCTGTTCTGGAAAAGATACAGGATACTTACGCCCAAAGCGCTTCCGGTTTGCACATCCTTTCCATTACCACCGACCCCGGCTACGACGATATTACCGCCCTGAAAAATTACGCCGAGCGTTACCATGCGCGACATGACCTGTGGTGGTTTGTCCGGGGAACGTTGCCCGAGGTGACCGGCATGGCCGGGAAAGATTTTCAGGTGACCCTTAAAGGCGTTGACAGCACAAATGCCTTATCTTCGCCGCTCATGATCCTGCTGGATAAACACCAGTATGTGAGGGGTTATTATGACGTCCGGGATTCCGCTGCCGTATTGCGACTGGTCCATGACATGTCCCTGCTGATGCTGGAGAAAGAGAAAGCCGTGGAATAACCCTTGAATAGTCCAATGAAAACACCGTGTTTGGAGGAAGAAAATGAAGCGTAGCAACCTGACCATACCGATTATCCTTGTCTCCATCGCCATACCATTGGGGATCGTCCTGCTGTTTTTTGTCCCGCGTCCCAACATCGAGGTGGGTTTTAACATCAAGGTGCTGCCATTGATAGAGGCCGTGCTGAATTTTGCCACTTTTATTCTCCTGATCTGCAGCTTTTATTTTATCAAACACGGTAACAGAGCCGCGCACAAGGCGTGTAACCTCGTCGCCGTCCTCCTTTCGGTGCTTTTTCTGGCCGTCTACCTTACCTTCCATTTTCTGAGTCCGCAGGCCCATTATGGGGGGACAGGTTTTATCCGGTATCTTTATTTTCCTTTGCTCATCACCCACATTGTGCTTTCCGCGGTCATCGTTCCCCTGGTGCTGATCACACTTGTGCGCGCCCTGAGGGGTAACTTCGTTCGTCATAAGAAAATCGCCCGCGTCACCTGGCCCCTGTGGCTGTATGTCACGCTCAGTGGTGTCATCGTTTACATCATGATGGCTCCCTATTATTGAAAAAGATTTCATCTGATTACGGCTGAATATTGCCCGGATTATTGTAACTTTGAATCAAATCACGAGAGATGAAAATGAAGGCAAAATACGGATGGATGATGGTGATGATCGCCGTTGCGCTGCTCCTGTCACCGGATTTGATGGCGCAGTGTTCCATATGTACCAAGACTGCCTCTGATCTGGGCGAAAGTGCCGCCAAGGGGTTCAACGCCGGTATCCTTTATCTGGCCGCTGTTCCTTTTACCGTGTGCGGCGTCATTGGCTACCAATGGTATAAGGGTACACGCTCCACAGAGGAAGATGAATAGACTTTCTAAGCCAGTATGAATACAACGAATGGGCCCGGCAAACGGACCTGCTAAACAGACATGGTGAACAACACCTTGCCAACGCTGCACAATCTTGCTGATACCCTCTACCGCTGATAATCCCTGACAAACCTGTACAGGTTAAACTGACCTTTTTCCGTTTGTTTTCTGATGGACTGCTCCAGCGAAGAGAGATTTATATCTTTCATGCGTCGGGTGGCGATGAGTTGAAAAGCCTTTTCCGCCAGCAGGCGCGGCGAAAAGCTGCGCCGCGGCATGCCTTGCTTCTGATGATCCCTTATTTTTTCCAGTAATTCACTGATACCCGCCCCTGTAGTAGCGACGGTTTTAATGACCGGGATGCGCCAGCCAGAATCCCTTTTCCCCTGCACGAGCGCGCGCAGGTTTTTTACGAATGCATCGGCATGGGCGTGGTCCGACTTATTGACCACGAAGATGTCTGCGATCTCCATGAGGCCCGCCTTCATGGTTTGGATTTCATCCCCCGATTCGGGTACCATCACCACAACGGTGGTATCGGCCATCGCAGCCACCTCCACTTCACTTTGTCCTACGCCCACCGTTTCGATGATCAGGTAATCAAAACCTGCCGCGCAGACCAGGGTGCTGATCCCGATGATCTCCGGGTGCAGGCCGCCGAGTGAGCCGCGCGTAGCCAGCGACCGGATAAATACATTTGGATCAGTGTAGTGGGTGTTCATGCGGATCCGGTCACCCAGCAGGGCGCCATGGTGGAAGGGAGAGCTGGGATCCACCGCCAGCACCGCGATGCGTCTGTTATTTTGGACCAGGGCGGTGACCAGCGCGTCTGTGACGGTGCTTTTGCCGGCTCCCGGCGGTCCGGTGATGCCGATGACGCGGGTGGCGGTGTCAGCCGGCAGGTTTTCCAGCAGCACCTCATATCCTTCGGAGCGGTTCTCCACCGCGCTGATACAGCGGGAAAGTACACGAAAATCGCCCTCGAGGATTGCCGGGATACAGCCAGTGAGCATGCTTGTTGTTTTAGCGGGTTTGCGGCATAGCACCAGGACAAAAATAGGGGAAAACAGGCGAAAGGATACAGGAAAGTGTTGTTCCTTCTATCCTGTTGTTGATCTTCTTTTTTATGCATTGTACACGGTTCAGGTCCTTCGTCATTTTTCCGAAACGTACTATGAGGGGCGGGGTGCCGCCAGGAGAATGTGTGAAGACGGTCAGGTAAACAGGTAACGGACAAGGTTGGCGCTACGGCGCCGGCGGTGTGCGGAGCGGTCGTCACTCTTTGGGGGTGATGCATCTGTACATGCAACGAGACGATGTATAAAAGCAGGGTATATCCGGGCGGGCATCCCCCGGTATTCTCCGTTTCGGCGGCATTTGGCAGCGACGCTAAAAATACGTAGGTTTGGAAAAACGGCCTTTACACCATGACCAATTTCATACCCATATTTCCCTTGTCTATCGTCATATATCCCGGGGAAACCGTGAACCTGCACGTCTTTGAGCCGCGGTACAAGCAATTGATAACCGAATGTGCGGAGCAGAAGAAGCCCTTTGGCAGTCCGGTCCTCATCGGTGATGAACTAAAGGAATACGGCACCCTCATGGAAGTACGCGGTGTGGAAAAGGTCTACGACAACGGTGAAATGGATATCCGTGTCCGTGGCCGGCGGGTATTCCGGATCCTGGAAGTGGTGCACGAGGTCCCCGAGAAATTATACGCGGGTGCCATCGTCCACTACCCCCGTAACCTGAGCCAGCCGAAGCCCGTGGTCATGATCCTGGTCCTGATGGCTATCCGTGAACTGCACAGGCTGATGGAGGTTTCCAGGGAGTTTAAAAAACTCGATGACGCGCTGTTGTCTTATGACGTAGCCCATGAGAGCGGGCTTTCTCAGGAAGAAGAATATGAAATGCTTTGCCTGCTGCATGAAGGCCAGCGGCTCGAGTACCTAAAGCAACACCTGGGGAAAATCCTCCCCGTGATGGTCGAGATAGACCGTCTGAAAAAAAGATACAAGCTCAACGGTCATTTCCAGGATCCCGGGATCGCCAAATTCTGAACTGCCTGGTATAATTTGTGGACGGTATAATCCTTGCTGCGCCTGCATTCGAGCCTAAATTTAACTACCTTTTAACAGGCGCGAAAATGTAATTCTTTGAAAGGCGTTTGAAAAGTAAGATATTTGCACACTTGTTTTTTTAAAAGTTTAAAGATTTACATGCGATTTTGGAACGCTAAAGGGCTCTCAGGAGTAGTATTCACCGGGACAACGTTATTCATGCTACTGGTTGCCTTTCAGGCGCAGGCACAGAATTCACCCTATTCCCGTTTTGGCCTGGGAGATTTGAGCAACAACCAGAGTGTAACCAATCGCGCGATGGGCGGAGTGGCACAGGCTTACGCCGACGGGCAGTCCATCAATTTCATCAACCCGGCTTCCTATGCAGAATTGCAGCTGACCACGTTGGGTGTAGGCCTTGACTTGGGCAACCAGAAGATCACCGACAAGGATAATAATTCCTACAAATCCACCTTTGGCACCCTTTCCTATATAGAATTGGGCGTGCCGCTAAAGCAGGGAGGAGGCTGGGGACTTACCTTTGGCCTGACGCCGCTTACCAACATCAATTATAACATTCAGCACAACGATTCCCTCAAAGGCGTGGGTAATGAACAAGTGGCCTATCTTTTTCAGGGCGATGGGGGTTCTTACCAGGCCTTCATCGGAACGGGTTACCGCATTAAGGGGTTCCGTTTCGGAGTGAACGCCGGTTACCTGTTCGGATCCAAAAAACAAAGTACGCAGGCCATCTATCCCCCGGACAGCGTGGGCCTGTTTAACTCCAACAGCACGATGCGCACCAGCTTTGGCGGCTTTTTCTGGAACGCCGGCGTGCAGGTGCATGTGAAATTGTCAAAAGAGTTGGGCCTGGAGCTTGGCGCCACGGGAGGATCCTCCCAAAAGCTGAGTGCCAGCCAGGATTACCTCGCGGAAACCTTTTACAGTTCCGGTGACCCTTCAAATCCTTCTCCCCAGAATCTTGATACGGTGGCATATGTGGACAAGGGAAAGGGGAAAGTCCTTTATCCCGGGCATTATGGTGTTGGTTTTTTGCTGCATGATAATGCTCACTGGACGGTAGGGGCCGATTATCAGATGAGTAAGTGGGGCGATTACCGCTTTTTCGGGCAGAAAGATTCTATGCAGGACAGCTGGAAACTCCGTCTGGGCGCCCAGTTCGTCCCTTCCATCAATCCCATCAAAGCAGGTTACTGGAGCATGGTGGCTTACCGGGTGGGTTTTTATACCGGAAAGGAGCCTCTGCGTTACCAGGGAGAGAGCTTGCAGACCTATGCCTTTACCTTTGGCCTGGGGCTGCCGATCCGCAATTATACCCGCAACGGGCAGTACGCCCTGATCAACACCTCTTTTGAGATCGGCAAAACAGGCGGTGATGCAAACCCCCTGTCAGAGACCTTCTTCCGGTTTTCCGTAGGGTTCGACCTGAGCGATATGTGGTTTATCAAACATAAATACCAATAACAAACGCTTTTGAAACGCCTGATCCCATACCTGGCACTGCTGATTTTCAGCAGTGGCTGTGTAAATGACCTGAAAAAGGTGGAGGCCCTCAATGAACGGGGCCCGGGGGTGGAAGTGGCGAAACAAATCAAGACCTATTATTACGGGGCTAATGGAAATCTTAAAGGGGTGCTTACCGCCCCGGTACTCTACCGTTATGTGCAGGACACCCCTCATATGCTGCTGGACAGCGGGTTGCGTGTGGATTTCTACAACGACAGCATGCAGGTGCAAAGCGTGCTGACGGCCAAAAAAGGCGAGTATTTCGAGAACACCAATAACATCTCGGTGAGGGACAGTGTAAAGGTCGTCAGCATGGGCGGAAAACGGATCCTGCGCACCCAGGTATTATACTGGGACCCTAAAAAACAACAATTTTACACCAACGTACCGGCAACGATGACCACGCCGACACAGACCATCCTGGCCGCGCGGGGGCTGATTGCGCCGGCGGATCTTTCCTGGTATAAATTCATGCAGGCCTCGGGGGAACTACAGATGGATACGGGGTATTTTTCGCCGGCCCCCCGTGATACCGCTTCCATGACCGCGCCGCCGGAACCACGCCGGGCGCCGGTTTCGCCCGTCCCCAAAGACACTGTCAAAGTGAAAGATACCACAACGCAAAGACCCGGCACGTAATGGCCGGGTCTTTTGCGCTTTAACCTATTTTTTAACCTAAAATTACTTAGTAAAAAGCAAGATTTATGCCAAAAATGCCCGTTTTGGTAAAAATTTGTCATTGAGTGAGATTTTTTTGCACCGCTCCGTTTCAATAATCCCCGCACAAATCCACATGATCCGCCAGAGCCCCCTGATCACCGCTGAAAATTCAGGTGAATTTCCATTTAACCCCTGAAAGCTCCCGGAGGGCGTCAGATGCGATCCATTTCGCTGAAGGGGTATCCTGCTTACTGATGC
>DASULB010000411.1:0-6024 GCA_036278455.1 Chitinophagaceae bacterium
GCCGTGATGATGCGAAACTTCTCATTATATGATCAAAAGGTATTGTTCAGGAGTATAGCTGACGGGGATGTTACGGCTTTCAGGGTATTGTTTGAAGCTTACAACAAAAGACTGTATGGCGCCGCACTTAAGATAACAAAATCAACGTATGCCGCTGAAGAAATCGTGCAGGAGGTTTTTACCTGCCTGTGGGAGAGCCGTT
Source organism: Chitinophagaceae bacterium (assembly GCA_036278455.1). Classification (GTDB taxonomy): domain Bacteria; phylum Bacteroidota; class Bacteroidia; order Chitinophagales; family Chitinophagaceae; genus FW021-bin31. The sequence continues at coordinate 203 of DASULB010000411.1, forward strand.
CATGCCTGGCAAATGTTGACAATCCCCCTGCTTATATTTTTACGGTGGCCTACCGTAAAACCTTCCGGTATTTAAAAATGGTAGCGGCAGATACGAAATTACTTCAATCGCTCCAAGGTCGTATCAATGAAGTGCATAATGAAACAGAAGAATGGCTGGAAGTAAATGAAACCCGCGAATTCGTTGACAGTGCAGTAAACGAATTGCCTCCGCAAAGACGATTGATCTATAAACTCAGCCGGGAAAATGGATTCAGTCATAAAGAAATTGCCGAGCAACTGCATATTTCCTCATTGACCGTCAAAAAACAATTACAACTTGCCTTGCGCCATATCCATTCTAGCCTTGCCAGGATTGCCCCCCTGCTGGCACTTTTCTTCCTGCCCAGCCGTTTCTAAAAAAGGACAGGTTGATCTTTTTCAAAAAAACTTCAACCAGCATACTCCCTCTGATCATTTTTATGCTCTGTCTATATAGGGAAGGACTATTTCCTGCTATTTCTGACCTATCTATACATACATGTTACCTGGTAATGACCGTCTGACCTATTTATTCCGCCGATACCTGCAAAACAATACTTCAGACGAAGAATTGGAAGAATTGTTTACTTGTATCCGTAAAACGAGCCATGATGCGTTGTTAAAAAAACGGATCACAGAGGTGTTTCAGCAAGTAGAATCTCAGGAAGGTACCGACCGCGTGGACTGGGACACCATGTTTTCCAGGATTATAGACAATGCGGCAATGGAAATGAAAGAACTGCCATTACGAAAAAAGAAATTGCCTTTATGGCGGAGTGTGGCGGCGGCACTTGTTATATTTATATTGGGTGGGGCCAGCGCTTATGTATGTTTCGACCATACGCCTTCCCCGGATGATATCGCACAATCTGAAGCTGTCCAGAACGATATTATGCCCGGGGGTAATAAGGCGACCCTTACCCTGTCTAATGGCGCTAAAGTAATATTAGACAGCATGCATAAAGGTAAATTGGTAAACTACGGGAAGGTAAATGTGATAAAAACAGGGAGTGGTATGTTGGCCTATCGTAACCAGGAAACGCCCCGGGAGAATTCAGGACATTCTGCCTCGACAGCACCCGAGCCTCCGACAGTACCGTATAATACGCTTACTACACCCCGTGGGGGGCAATATCGGTTGACATTGTCGGATGGCACAAACGTATGGTTAAACGCAGCTTCTTCTATCCGTTATCCGATTACCTTCACCGGGAAAGAAAGGAAAGTAGCGATCACCGGCGAAGCCTATTTTGAAGTAGCCCATAATGAAAGAAAACCTTTTAAGGTGCAGGCAGGCAAAGTGTTGATCGAAGACCTGGGGACACACTTTAATATCAATGCCTTTTCGGATGAACCCGATGTGAAAACGACGTTGCTGGAAGGATCGGTTAAAGTAGGGGGCGCCCTTCTACAACCCGGAGAGCAGGCTGTGTCGAAGAAAAACGGCCAACTTTCTGTCGTGAAAAATGCCGATTTGGAAGATGTCGTATCCTGGAAAAACGGCTTCTTTGCCTTTAATAATGCTAATCTGCAAACCATCATGCGAAAACTTTCCCGTTGGTATAATATAGAAGTAGTTTATAAACCCGGCGTCAATAACGAGCAACGATTTTCAGGACGGATTGACCGGAGTCTGACACTCACACAAGTACTTAACGGTCTAAAACAAACAAGAGCCAATTTCAGGATTGAGGCAAACAGGAAAGTGGTGATCCTCCGATAGTTAAAAATAATAACATTCAAACCGATAAAAGAACGGCGGCTCAGGAGTTTGAAATAAAAATATTTGAAATAAAAATAGTTGATTGGAACAGTCCCAAAATAAAACCAGGAATGCGCGAACATTCCTGGAAGATGTCTGGGTTCATCCAATAACCAATGCCCGGAACGGCAATTAATTATTGTTTAACAACCTAAACCATTACAAAAGTATGAAAAAATTCTATGGGTACAGGAGGGGACGGCCCGTTTCGCCCCTGTTACGACAACTTCTCCTTGTTATGAAACTAACAGTCGTTTTTCTCACGGTGATCTCTTTGGGAGTCAGTGCCAAAGGCGTTTCACAGAAAGTGACCTATACAGGTGAGAATGTTTCGCTCGAAAAAGTTTTCTTAGTTATTGAACAACAGACTGGTTATGCCTTCTTTTATAATGATGCCGATATAGCCAGGGTCAGAACGGTCACTGTAACCCTAAAAGATGTTGGTTTAAAGAAAGCTTTGGACGAAATCCTGAAAGGGCAGGGTTTGGATTATTCCGTACAGGGCAAAACTATTTTTATACGGGCAAGCCTTCCAAATCCTTTTAAGACCACAAGTGGCACGAATGCGGAGAGGGCGGTTAACATTCATGGAGAGGTGACGGATCAGGCGGGCAATCCCCTGGTAGGCGTGAGTGTAGCCTTGAAAGGCACTTCGATCGGTACCATAACAGATGCGAAGGGAAATTATTCCCTTACATTGCCGGATGCTACCGGTACGCTGGTATTTTCTTATGTCGGGTATAACAAAAAGGAAGTAGAGATAAATAGTCGTTCCCAAATTGATGTGGCGTTGGAGGCGGCCATTTCTTCCCTGAACCAGCTGGTCGTCGTGGGCTATGGTACACAGAAGAAAAGTGATTTAACAGGATCGGTTGCCCAGATCAATAACGCCGAGTTACAGGCAGTGCCCGTTTATAATATAGGAGAAGCATTACAGGGCAGGGCCAGCGGCGTCAGGGTTACCCACAACTCGGGAGAGCCCGGTTCAAGGATCCAGATAAGGGTCAGGGGGGGAAATTCCATGATCGGGAGCAATGATCCCTTATACGTGGTAGATGGTTTTCCCATCACCGGCGGGATAAATTTTTTAAACCCCGCTGATATTGAATCGATTGATATATTAAAGGATGCCTCAGCCACGGCAATATATGGCGCAAGAGGCGCGAATGGCGTTGTGATGATTACGACCAAGAGGGGAAAAGGAGAACAAAAAAATACCATCTCTATAAGTAGTTATTACGGGGTACAACAGGTAGCAAAACGATATCAGTTATTAAATCCCAAACAATACGCTACCGTGGCCAATGAATGGTTGAAAAATAACGGCGAACAGCCCTTTTTCAATGTGGCTGACGTCAAAAATCCGGGGACTGACTGGCAGGATGCGATCTTTCGTACTGCGCCGGTACAAAATCATACCATTACATTCTCGGGAAGTTCCGCAAAAACCAACTATTCGCTTTCGGGAAACTATTATAACCAGGAAGGAATAGTAATCAACTCCGGTGTTCAGAAAGGATCATTCAGGCTCAATCTTGATCACGAAATAAAGCCTTGGTTAAACCTTGCCGTCAACCTGAATGTCTCCCGGAGAGAGCAACTTTCGGTTCCTGTTGATAATGGAAGGCGGGGAAACAATATGTTTTCCGGGGCATTATCAGCTCCCCCCACCGTACCGGTATATGATACAAACGGATTACCGACCCGCATTGGTGAATCCTACCCTTTTACCGATCCGGGTGACATGAGGAATCCGATGCTATGGAATAAACCTTATAAAAACAAAACAGTGGCCAATACTATCCTGCTGAATAATGCCTTAAACATAAAGATTACAAAGGAGTTGTCTTTCAGTACCCGGTTAGGGCTTGAGTATGAGAATTCTATGAATGATGGTTTCAGCCCGATTATTTATGCCAATGACCGAGGAGGCGCATCTTCGGGAAACACCTATTGGAATTCATTTTTGAATGAAAATATATTGACTTACAAAAAGGACTTCAGCCATTCACAGCATTTAACGGTTACCGGTGGGTTTACCTACCAGACCTATATGGTAAGAAGTACGGATATTTCTGTTTCAGGATTCTCCAATAACATTACTGAAAACTACAATCTGGGATCGGCAGAGACGATCAATCCTCCTTCTTCAGGCATTTCTCAGTGGAAACTGATTTCCGGGTTAGCGAGGGCCAACTATTCTTTCGCAGATAAATATCTGGTGACCGCCAGTGTCCGCTCAGATGGATCTTCGCGGTTTGGGAAAGATAACAAGTGGGGCTTATTCCCATCCGGGGCGGTTGCCTGGCGGGTATCAGAGGAACCTTTCATGAAAAAAAATATTGACTTTGTCAACAACCTGAAAATACGGGCCAGTTATGGTGTGACCGGGAATACCGCCCTGTCTCCCTACCAGTCGTTGGATAGGTTGTCACCGGTAAAATATATCTATGGCGGCCACACGGAAAATGTGGGGTATGCTCCTTCCGGAATTTCAAACAGTCAATTAAAATGGGAAACCAGCGATGAACTTGATATAGGCCTTGACCTGGATATTTTCAACAGCCGGATAGGATTTACTTTTGATTACTACAAGAAAAATACCCATGATCTGCTGGCCTCTGTTCCGCTCCCGCCATCGGTAGGATTTGGGTATATCCTTCAAAACTTTGGTGAGATTCAGAACCAGGGGATGGAATTCAGCGTGAACGCAGATATCCTTACACGCGGTTTTAAATGGGATGTGACCGCCCAGTTATCTACCAATAAAAATAAAGTGCTTAAAATAGCCGGTGGGAGCGATATTGTGACTGCGGGTCAAACATCGGGGTTACCAGGTTATAACATTGCCAGGGTAGGGCAGCCATTGGGTGCCTTCTATGGCTACCTGGAAGACGGGCTGGACGAGAATGGATATATCAAATTCGTGGACGTAAATAAAGACGGGGCTATCACTCCGCTGGATCGTGTCATCCTTGGAAGCCCCTATCCCGATTTTGAATTTGGCTTCAACTCAAATTTTTCTTACAAAAACTTTAGTTTAAATGTTTTTCTCCAGGGGACCTATGGCAATGACATCTTTTTTGCCACTGCCTTTACAAATTTAAATTCCTTCCAACGTACACAGAATCAGTTTGAAGATCTGTTCGGCAACTATTGGACGGAGGCAAAGCCTGATCCTCATGCCAAATACCCCAGGGTAAGCCCGCTCACTCAAATGCGGCCGTCTAACAGGTTTATTGAGAACGGAAGTTATTTGAGGGTCAAATCGATGCAACTGTCATACGACGTACCGGTAAAAAATATCGGAATAGACTGGTTTAGCAAAATAAGTGTGTATATAAAAGCCACCAACCTTTTCACACTGACCAATTATCCGGGACTTGATCCAGAAGTAAATACCAGGGGAAGCGATTCACAATCCATAGAGAACCGATTGTTTATCGGAACAGATGAAAGCGGCTATCCTAATGCCAGGGTATTCGGAGCAGGTATCGAACTCAGTTTTTAACATCAAAACCGTCTGATCATGAGAAAAATAATGATAACGTTTATAGGGCTTGTGCTGGTCATCTCCTCCTGTAAAAAGGAATTAACAGAGGTCCCGAAAGATTTTATTTCCAAAGCTAATTTTTATAAGAATGAGGCTGATGCGCAAGCAGCCATTACAGGTGCCTATTCGTCTTTAGCAGACAACTATGGCATCACTTACTGGCTTTTTCTGGTAAACCATGCAGACTATGAAAACGGAAGAGGATCCCAGGCCCCCATTTCAGTATTTAGCCAGATTTTGGACGTGGCAAATATCGGAAGGGCTTCCGCCATCTGGTCTTCTTTTTATCAAACGATCAACCGGGCCAATTCAGTGCTGGATAATGTGGGCAAAATAAATATGGATGATGCCATCAAGAAGAGAATTCTGGCTGAAGCTCATTTTTTAAGGGCAATGGCTTACTTTGATCTGGTAAGAGGCTTTGGCCCCGTTCCCTTAAAAACAACGGAAAGTATTGATATCAGCAAAATAGCCAGTCCCAGGAAGC
>DASULB010000412.1:0-2324 GCA_036278455.1 Chitinophagaceae bacterium
CAAAAACAAAAAGCCATAATTAATTCTTTTGGTATAATTCATCAGATACTATTTTTAAAAAGAACCGCTATCCCTTTCTAAACATTAGATAAGGAATAACTTTATTTATATTATCAGGTCGCGTAGCGCACTAATCTACTGTCCTCTTTCATTAAAATCAATCAGTAGGGCCATATTTTTCCAGGAAATCCGCCAGGTAAGCCCGGACATTTCAAGCTGAGATGCTCACGCAATGATGCATAAGTATGCCCGCTACAGGACCCCTATTATCCAACCGTTGGCCTCGGTACTATATCTGCTGGCCGAATCTACTCGCCGATTCCGATCGGCGTATCACCATCATTTACATCGTAACTTCCATCAGCTCAAGAATTACTTATTGCTCACAATACTCAATAACCGGGGTTCTGTTGTGCCTGCTTTTGTTCCGGTGTGAGCGCATGACCGTCCTTTTGGATCCCATCCAGATAAGTCTGGGGAATCGGCCGTAAATCATGGTATGACTGAATATTGCCTGCTGCGTCCGGATTAAAAGCCCTTACCCTTGCCACCAGGGTTTTCGTCCTGGACAGGTCCGCCCACCGGTGAAATTCTCCCGAAAGCTCTCTGGACTTTTCATCCAACAAAAAGCACATCATCCGGTCGTAATCAGAGGTGTAACCAAGTTTCCTGATGACGACTTCATCTGCAACAGGCAGGTGATGGATATCGGTCACCGTCAAACTGGTAGCAGCTGTGGTAGTGGCGGGCAGGTTATTCGATACATAATAGGAGTTCTCAGGCATGTAAGAGTTAAGGTTCGGATCCTGGTTTAAGGGAGAAGACGGATAGGCGGCACCGCCGTCCACGTAAGCTGAGCGATCTTCTCCGCTCTTCCAGGCAGCCCGTTGACGGACAGCATTGATATAATTTAATGCCTCGTTATATTGCTTCAGGCGGATTTCTGCCTCTGCAGCCATCAGGTAGGTCTCAGCCGAACGGGCAAGAATGACATCGCGCAATCCTCTTCCGTCATTGATGCTGACACGCGAAGCATCGATGTATTTATTCAGGGAAGGAAACCGTCCATAATCCGCGTAAAAGGCACCGGGTTTTGTAACCCCTTTGGGATAGGCCACGAAAACCGACGGGATTGTTTTGCCGGTTTTCGCATAAATCACGCTATTTTTCAGCTCCCTGCCGGCAAAACGGTTGTCTCCCGGTTGATTGATCACATACATTACGCCCAGATCTCCATTCACATAATACCCACCGGAAGCATTATTCACCCGGTCCTCGGTTTTAAAGCTTTTCCAAAAACGGGAATCATCTTTAAGATCGTATATATCGAACATGTAATAGGTCGGGGATAGTCTGCTGTAAGGACGGTCTCCTGTCAAATCCCGTTTCATGAAGGGCAGATCGTCATATTTGGAAATAAAGTACAAGTGTTGGTGATTTTCCCCTTTTGTAGATATGTCGGCAGAGAACTGTGCTGATAAGATAATCTCGCTCAGGTTTTCATTGGGGCCGTCGGGCCGGGTATAATCCCATAGATCCGAGAAATTGTTGGCAAGGGAATGATGCGGGATCACGATATTGGCCAGGGTAATTACGGAGTCCAGGTCCTTTGTCTTTGTGGAGCCGTTCCATGAATCATTGATCTCACTGGCACGGAACAGGTAGGCTTTCGCAAGATAGTGTGCCGCAGCATCTTTATCTAACCTGCCAGGAGTCGCAGGCTTGTCCGGCAGAAGTTTATAGGCTTTGGTAAGATCTGAAATAATTTGTGCATAGATCATCCTGGCAGAATCCCTTGTAAATTCCAGTTCGACCGTAGAGCTGGGTTTCAGTTTTAAGGGAACCGCTCCATACTGGCTTACAAGCCTCAAATAATTGTAGGCACGAAAAAAATATCCGGCGCCCAAGGCCGTTTCCTTTACATCCGTATTGGTCGAAGAACTTTCGTCGACATTCTGAATGATCAGGTTGGCATCCCCTATCCCTTCATACAAATTATCCCATTGGTCAGAGGCAGCAGCAGTGTTTGAATTGATGTTGGTTACAATAGGCCCCAGCCTGCTGTCGTAGTTATTATACATGGCATTTGAAGCGTCACCCCCTACATGAAATTCGTCCGTCCCATAATTGGTATTGCAATAAATCCACTCCCCGCCAAATGGGCTACATAAGACCTGGTAGTAAGCGCCTACCACCAAATCTTTTATTCCCTGATCGGTTTTATAATAATCCAGGCTACGCTGTGTAGTGAGATCCTCCTCCAAGAAGTTCTTTTTGCAGGAAGTAACACAAATGACAATTGCCATGATCAAGGCTAGGTTCCA
>DASULB010000413.1:0-18506 GCA_036278455.1 Chitinophagaceae bacterium
TACGAAATTCTGGTATGCCATGAACCAGCTCAGCCAATGGCCAGCCGTTCCTTTTGGGGGCAGCACCGCCGAAGACGCCAATTCGCATACTTTTGACACCCTGCTGCATCCCACTTTGCCGCCCGAATCTGTCATCGAGAACTGGGCCGATACCATTCAAAAAAAGTTCGTGGATGCACCAAGCCTGGATGATAAGATGGAGATCCTCATGCAGCAGAAATTTATTCACCTGAACCTGATTGATATAGAGGATGAATGGGCGGATTTCAGAAGGACCCGGCATCCTAAACTGGAGCCATTCACTTATGAAAAGGTGGTGATGAAACCGGTGCCTGAGCGAATACAATATCCGACTTCCGAATTGTCGGGAAATCAGCAGAACTACCTGAAGGTGGCGGCCCAGAACAACAATACCACTCCCATCTTCTGGGTGCCGGCCGCTGAACGCAATGTCGTGCCTTACTGGGACGGTTACAATTACAAGTAATGGAAGCGCAACTGCCCGTATAGACCGGAGGGCTGTCCCGGCGGACAGCCTTCCGGTCTGTTATGAAGAACGAGAAGCGTCGGCGTATATACAAGTGAATGGGTTGTATGTAGATTATTTATTCGGGCCGTTCAAAATCATCCAATTCACGTTGCAATTCATCCGGCAATTCTTTTTCAGAAGGCAGATGCAATTGATATTTGCTGGAAACATTTGCCGCATGTCCTCTAAAGCAAGTTCGGGGATGTCGGTCAATGTAATATGTCAGCGCCCCCGTCGAAAGGGATCCTGCAGGCAGGGGTAAACCGGTTGCTGGTCTTTTTTTTGCGTTGATGACCGGACTATTTACCCTCGTGCACCGTCACATAAAAGTTTTGATCCACTTTAAATTGTTTGTTTGCATCCAGGCGCAGGGACGTTGTTTGCCAGCTTGTAGCAGGGTGGATCAGAGAGAATTTTCCAGCTGAAAGCGTGACATCCAGCGGCATGTTAAAACCCGGTATGACATTTTGCCAACGGTAATGAAGCCTGTTTCCCCGGATGTAATAATTGAATTCAGGGATTTGAGTCGTTGTGAGGTATTGCTGAAACACTTTTGAAAAATCAATGCCGGATTTTGTAGAGATGTAATCCTCGATCTGTTTTCCGGTGACCGTTTGATGACGGAAGGTACGGGTCAATCCATGCAGCAGGGCCCTGAATTTCTGATCGTTACCGATGATTTCCCGGATGGCGAGCAACATGTTACCGCCTTTGTAATACATGTCCCCGGAACCCTCCTCGTTCACCCCGTAGTGGCCGACGATGGGTTTGTCGTTTTGTACATTTTGGCGGGTACCGATGCAGTATGCTTCACCCGCCTTTTTGCCAAACAGGCATTCCGTATAAAGGCTTTCGGCGTAATTGGCAAAGCTTTCATGGACCCACATATCCGCCAGGTCCTTGGTGGTGATGCTGTTGCCAAACCACTCGTGGGCGCTTTCATGCACGATGATAAAATCCCACTTAAGCCCCCAGCCGGTATGGGAAAGGTCATGCCCCAGGTAACCATTTTCAAAATGATTGCCGTAGGCGACGCAACTTTGATGTTCCATGCCCAGGTGAGGGGCCTCCACCAGCTTGTAACCGTCCTTATACCAGGGGTAGGGGCCAAACCAGTATTCAAAGCATTTTAACATGGATTTGGCTTGTTGAAATTGCCTTTCCGCCTGCCGGAGATGATAGGGGAGCACGTAATAATCCAGGGTGAGCGGCCCCTGCTCACCGGGATAAATGTCGCTGAAATGCACATATTTTCCCGCGTTAACGGCTACGTCGTAGTTGTTGATCGGGTTGTCCACGAACCACTCATAAGTCATGGTCCCGTCGGGGTGAAGGGTTCTTTTCCTGAGCCTGCCATTGGAAACATCCACCAGGGTGTCGGCAACGGTAATGGCGATCCGCTGGCTGTCTGGCTCGTCGGCCTGGGTATCTTTGTTGGGCCACCAGATGCTGGCGCCTGCGCCCTGACAGGCGGTGGCGATCCATAAGTTTCCCAGGCTGTCGCGGGTCCAGATAAAACCGCCGTCCCAGGGAGGATGTTTGGCTACCCTGGGCTTGCCATGATAATAAACGGTGATCTTCTGACGGGATCCGGTGGCCTGGGGGGCGGTCAGCCTGGCGAAAAAGGCGTTCCCGTCCCGGCGGTAGCGGAGGTGCCGTCCCTCCTGCACCATGCTGTCAACCACCAGTGGCGTCATGAGGTCTATCTGCATTTCCGCGCCGCCGGCGCGGCCATAACCATCGGCATGCGCCGGCGCCTTCCCTTTTACCAGGTAAGTAATGGCGTTGTATCCGGAAATGCTGCTGTCGGCGGGGCTTATCTTTACATGCAGGTCATAAAAGGTGACATCCCACCAGGCGCGGGCAGGGGTGATGGAGCCGCGGAGCGTATCGGCGTGGGTGAAGCGCGTCGTATCATGTGGAAAGAGGTTATGGGATTTTTTCTGGGCGGTCAGCTCTTTGGTTACCAGAAAAATTAAAGCAAAAAGCATCATCTTACGCATTGCATTGTACTTTTGGATGGTGAAAGTTAGTTATTTTACCGCTCAGACAAAACCACGGAAAGGATAAATGGCGCATAAACGCAGATTCACAGGCTATATGTTGGGAGGCATGCTGCTGATACTTTTCTGTGGTGGATGCCACAGGCGCAATGCAGGAAACAAGCAGGTTTTTCACGTGAACATGGCGGAAGGTCTGGAGACCACCGATCCCGCCTTTGCCAAAAACCTGAACATCATGTGGGTCACGCACCAGATTTATAATACCCTGGTGCAAACCGACAGTGATCTGCACATCGTTCCTTCGCTGGCCAAAAGCTGGGATATCAGTGACAACGATCTCGTATATACGTTTCACCTGCGAACCGATGTTTATTTCCAGGATAACGCCGTTTTTCCCGGGGGCAAGGGCCGTAAGATGACGGCTGCTGACGTGGTTTACAGCTTTCGCCGGGTCATGGACCCGGCCACGGCATCCTCCGGCGCCTGGATATTCAACGACAAGGTCAACCCGGATACGGGTTTCGTCGCAGTGAATGACTCCACCTTTCAGCTCCGGCTGATCAGGCCTTTTCATCCCATTTTAGGCATCCTGAGCATGTGCTATTGTTCCATTGTGCCCCATGAAGTGGTGGAGAAATACGGAAAGGATTTCCGCCGGCATCCCTGTGGTACCGGCCCGTTTCAATTCAAATACTGGGACGAAGGGCAGGCGCTCATCCTGGTCAAAAACCCCCATTACTTTGAATTTGACAGCCTGGATCACCGGCTGCCCTACCTGGACGCGATCAAGTTCACCTTTATCAGCAGCAAAGCGACAGAATTCCTGTTGTTCGTACAGGATGAACTGGACTTCATGAAGGACCTGGACGTATCTTACAAGGATGAGATCCTGACCAAAAGCGGCAGACTGCAAAAGGAATTTCAGGGCAAGGTAGTCCTGCTGAAAAAACCTTTCCTGAATACCGAGTACCTCGGTTTCCTGGTGGACACCACCAATGCCCTGATCGCCCATTCCCCCATCCGGTTGAAAAAGTTCCGGCTGGCCGTCAATTATGGTTTCGACCGGGCCAAGATCGCCATGTACCTGAAGAACAACGTGGTGATACCGGCCTATGGGGGCTTTATACCCGCCGGGTTACCTGCTCATGATACTTCTAAAGTGCATGGTTACGACTATGATCCGGCCAGGTCCCGTAAGCTGCTCGCCGAGGCCGGCTTCCCTGACGGGAAAGGCCTGCCGCCCGTCACCCTGTATTCTTCGGAGCAATACGCCGACATCACCAATTTCGTGGCCAACCAGCTGGCCGAAGTGGGCATTACCGCGAATGTCAACATCCAGCAGGTGGCCATGCTGCGTGAAATGGCCGCAAAATCCCAGGCCCCTTTTTTCCGTGCCGACTGGATCGCGGATTATCCCGACGGGGAGAGTTTCCTGGCCTGCTTTTACAGTGGGAATCCTGCGCCGCCAAATTACAGCCGCTTTTCAAACCCGGTGTTCGACCGTCTCTATGAAAAGGCGTTGACCGAAAACAGCGACTCCCTGCGTTACATTCTCTATCAACAGATGGACTCCATTGTCCTTGCCAACGCGCCGGTAGTGCCTTTGTATTATGATGAAAGCGTTATTTTCCTGCATCCCTGGGTAAAGAACTTCGTCAATAATTCGATGTCCCTGCTGGAATTGAGAAGGGTCAAAATAGTAAAGCATTAATTCACTAACTTGCATCCATGGTGCGTAAATGGATTCCTGAGACGCTTCTCGCGGCGGCCGCTGTCTTGTTTTGCCTTTTTTCCTGCCATAAAAGCGGGGATTTTATCGATGAGGGCAAATTGGGAAACGGGGTCCATTATTATCCGGTGATCCTCAATGATAACCTGTATGATACCGTCACCCATAAAAGACTTAACCTGCTTGATACGACCTTTTCACCGGGGCAGACCCTTATTTTCGAACTGGATTATTTTTCACAGGATCCCGTGGGGGAACTTGAATTATGGGCGGGCAAATCCCCGGGAAGCCTGAAAAAGGCGTTGGAGATACCCTACTCTCCTACCTTTTATTCGCCTACCAAGTTCGCAGATACCGTCCTGTTTCATTATGAACTGCCGTCCGGACTGGATTCCCTGTCTAAATGGTACCTCCAGCCCCGCGTGGTCACCTCCGCTGGTTTGCCGGTTACACTGGATGCCACCATTAGGATAAAATAACCTGGATCCGGATCGGGTGGCCCGTATTCTTTTGTTGCTTGCGCCATCAGGGACCATGTTTTTTTCTTGTCTGCCATCCACAGGTGGCGCTGATAGTTGCTGAAAAATAAATTTTTTTTATTGCAGGGTTCTCTTTAATTTTATTATAGAAACATGCGTAAAACGGCATGTTCTTCCTTTAGCCATCCCTTTGCCCTGCTTTTTAGTTTTTGTGTTCTGTTTTCTGTGCCATTTGAGGAAGTGATTGTCAATTCTATTGTTGCAATTAAAAACAATGCGCATGAAAAAAGTTTCTATCCTTATCATCGCTTTAGTATCTCCTTTCCTGCTCCTGGCCCAGCAGCATACTGTTTCGGGGAACGTGACCGACGCGGCAAGCCACCCGTTGCCAGGGGTAACCGTACTGGTCAAAGGAGGTACCGTGGGAACCACCACCAACACCGGGGGACATTATGAGATCAGCGCACAGCCGGGGGACGTGCTGGAATTTCGTTTTCTGGGCTATATCAACAAAGATGTGACGGTAACAGACGCCACTTCTCTCAATGTTACGCTGGCATCGAATCAGCAGGAACTCTCCGCCGTGGTCGTGACGGCCCTGGGCATTACACGCCAGAAACGGACCATTGGATTTTCCAGCCAGGAGATCAGTGGGAGTGAACTGGTGCAGTCTCACCAGCCCAATTTAGTCAACGCGCTGCAGGGCAGGGTGGCCGGCGTAACGGTGACCAGTTCCGGCGGCGGGCCCGGGCAGGGCGCCAGCATCCTGATCAGGGGTGTCAATTCCCTGGATGTTAACAGTCCCGGAGTGAATGAACCGTTGTTTGTCATCGACGGGATCCCGATGGACAATTCCACCTCTGACCAGGGGACTACAGGAGGAAGGGGCGCCCAGATGCCCAACCGCGCATCCGACATCAATCCGGAGGATATCGAGAGCATCAACATCCTGAGGGGCGGTGCCGCCACTGCCCTGTATGGCCTCAGGGGAGCGAATGGTGTGGTAGTCATTACCACCAAGCAGGCCAAAGCCGGCACGATGCGGGTGAATTATACGGCCACCTATGGCATAGATCAGGTGGATAAGTTTCCCGAGGTGCAGAATAAATACACGCAGGGGTATAGCGGCGTGTATGATAAGACCTCCTTCTGGCCGGAATGGGGCCCGACGGTGGCGGCGGCTAAAGGGCTGGATCCCACCCATCCTGATCAGCTCTATAACCAGTACGCCCGCGCCTATATCAACGGCAACCAGTTCAGAAATACCCTGAGCGTTTCGGGTGGCACAGAAAAAGCGTCACTGGCCTCCTCGGTGTCCTATTTCAAGCAAAACGGTACGATCCCTTTTACCTGGTACAGGGACCTCTCTGCTAAAATGAGCGGCAAACTGAAGATCAGTGATAAACTCAGCATGGGCGCTATGATGTATTATATCAATACGGATGGTAATTTTTATGACGCTAACCGCTTTAATGAGGATATGAGCTATTGGTCGCCCCGCTGGGACGTCAGGGATTACATCAAACCGGACGGGACGGAAAAGACCTATGGCAATGACAATCCCTGGTACACGGCGGCTACCAATAAATTCGAGTCCAAGGTGAACCGCATCATCAGCAGTGTGAACCTGACCTATTCCCCTTTGAGCTGGCTGACGGCCAGCTACCGGTTTGGAATGGATTATTATATGGATGCCCGCACCGCTACGGCGCCGGGTCCCAAAGGTGTACCCGATGAGTTCATCGAGTCGGACAACGGCGAAGGATTTGTCAATGAGTTCCGGCATGCCTACCGGCAGGTGAACTCCAACCTGATGCTGAGTTTTGATCACAAATGGAATGATAAATTTCAGACCACCCTTCACCTGGGGCAGGAGGTGCTGGATCGCAATGAAGACATGATCGCGGCCCTGGGAAGCGATCTGAACGTCTATAACCTCTTTAACCTGGGCAATGCCGCCATACAGCAGACCGCACAGGATAAGACGCAGTACCGGATCGTGAGCGTATACGGCGAATTTACCGCGGGCTATGACGACTACCTATACCTGACGCTGACAGGCCGCAATGACTGGACTTCCTCGCTGGAACAAGCCAATCGTTCCTTCTTCTATCCCTCGGTCTCCCTGAGCTACATCTTCTCCGACCAGGTGAAGCTGCCCTCCTGGGTGACTTACGCAAAACTGCGGGCCTCCCTGGCGGAGATCGGCAAGGACGCGCGTCCCTATAGCACCGCCATTGTGTATGTTCCCGCGCAGCTACCCATCAACCAGGTGAGCCTCTGGACCCGGAACAATGCTTCGGGCGTCAGCAATCTCAAGCCTGAACGCACCACTACCTTTGAGATCGGAACGGACCTGAGCATTTTACAGGACCGCTTGGGCCTGAACTTTACCTGGTACAAATCCGACAGCAAAGATGAGATCATCGGGGTCCAGACACCTGCCAGCACGGGGTTCACTACCATTACCCTGAACGCGGGGGAGATCCGCAACCGGGGAGTGGAACTGACTGTGCATGCGACACCCGTCAAAAAGAGAAATTTTTCCTGGGACCTGTCATTAAATTTCTCCGCGAACAAAAACAGGGTAGTGGCCATCTACAAAGATCTCCAGGAACTTGTAGTAGGTTCCGAATTTGGATATGGCGGTTCCAGCCCCACCTTTAAATACATTGTCGGACAACCGGTAGGGAACATTTACGGTACTTACTGGCAACGTTATTACGGCAATGGCAAGACCGGCGATTCCCTGTTTACGGACAAGAGCAAACCTCAGGTGATCGGCGCTGACGGATTTCCGGTCAGGGCGCCGTCCTCTGACCAGAAGATACTGGGCAATTCCCAGCCCAAATGGCTTGCTGGTCTGAACAACTCTTTCACCTATAAAAACTGGAATCTTTCTTTTCTCTTTGACACCCGGCAGGGTTTAGAGAAATTTAACCAGCTGGATAACTTTATGTCGGCCTTTGGCATCGCAAAATATACCGAGAACCGGGATGAAACCATTGTCTTTCCCGGCGTCCTGGCCGATGGGACACCCAATACCAAAAAGGTGTGGCTGAACCAGGGAACAGGGCCCGACGGTGTCGATTACGGAGCCGGATATTACAGGAACGTTTACCGCGGGGTGACGGAGAATTTTGTGCAGGACGCTTCCTGGGTGAGGTTGAGGACGGTAAGCCTCTCCTATAACCTGCCGGAACGCTGGTTAAAAGGAAGTTTTATCTCCCGGGCTTCGGTAAGTTTCACCGGCAATAACCTGTGGTTGTCCACACCATATAACGGATTTGACCCTGAAGCCAGCGACGCGCCGGCGGGAAGCGCCATCGCGAGCGAACAATCGGGCTTCACCTATCCGCAAATGCGCAATTACCTGTTTTCCGTAAATGTCACTTTCTAAAACCCATCGGTCATGAAAAAACGCCTTATCATCTACGGCTTTTCCTTACTGGCATTTGTCCTTTTCGGCACAGGTTGTAAAAAATACCTGGACATCAACCAGGATCCCAACGCGGCCGCCGAACCGCCCATCGCGGGATTGCTGGCCAATACGACCTATCTCACGGCGGAAAACGTGTTCCAGATCAGCGACTGGACCTCTTACTATGTACAATATCTTGCTTCCCCAAACGTGTCAGGTACTTCGGATACCTACCAGCAGTCAGACCCCAGCGGCACCTGGGGGGATCTCTATAATGTGTTGACCGATCTGCATGACATGCGCCGGTTCGCGGCCCAAAAGGGGCTGATCGCCTACATCGGGGTAGCGGATATCCTGACCGCCTGTAACCTGAGCATGGGCATCAACCTATGGGGGAATATGCCCTATTCGGAAGCCTTTCAGGGTGTCGACAACCTGTCACCCAAATTTGATGATCAGAAAGTGCTTTATGACAGCTGCCTGATGTTGCTGGATAAAGGGATCGCGGCCCTGCAGCAACCGGGTGCTGACGGCGAACTGGATAAAGCCAGTGATTTTATCCATGCCGGGAGCACGACGGCCTGGATCAAAACGGCTTATTCGCTGGAGGCCCGCCTGCTGAACCAGGTATCCGGCACCCCGCAGTATGATCCGGCCAAGGTGTTGGCTGCTCTGGCAAAGGGCGACAGCTCGAACGATGATGATGCGCAGGTCACCCAGTTTTCCGTCCGCAATCCCTGGGCGCAGGTGGCGATCAACAACCGGAACCTCCTTTTGGATGGCTGGCTGTCTGCTTACTTTGTGGACGCCACCAATGGAAAGACTTACGGGGTATTTGATCCGCGTCTCGCCCGGATCACCGATACCACTATGTTCCTGGATTACCGTGGCACCCCCAACGGGGCCGGTTACCAGGGCACCTCCAATACGGTGCATGCCCAATGCTATCTGGATGAAGGCAAATGGTATTCCAGCACCAATTCTCCCTTACAGATCATCACCAACGCGGAATGTCGTTTTATCGAAGCGGAAGCCGCTTTCCGCGCGGGGGATAAGCCGCGTGCCTATGATGCCTATATCGCGGGCATTACCGCCTCCATGAACAAGATTGGGGTTGGAAAGGATTCCATGGACGCCTACCTGAAAAATTCCGCCGTGGCCGTTGGCGCCGGTGGGCTCACCCTGCAGCTGATCATGAAGGAGAAGTACGTGGCCTGTTTTTTAAGCCCCGTCACCTGGGTGGATATGCGCCGGTTCAATTACGCTTATATGGATTTCGCGCTTCCGCAGCATGCCTCATTGGGCAGCTCCTTCATCCGCCGGATGGACTATCCCCAGACCGAGATCTCCCGCAACGGCAAAAACGTGCCCGATATAAAACGCACGGACCATCTCTGGTGGGACCAATAAGAAATCGTGTGTCGTCCGCCACACCGCAGGCGGTTCCTTTCTGTTTACCCGGTGCTTTGTCCTCTCCCTGGGCTGAACCAGGTATCCGGGGAGAAGATTTATTTCGCCATCGTGGAACCTGGTTGTCTGCTGTCGTCTCGCGATCCCTCACCTGCATGCCTGTGGCCCTGGCGGCGCTTTTCTTGCCAGGGCCGGTGAAACGTCATCGTTTATCTTGCCGAAGCGTGGTCATCCGGTGCTCCTTTACTTAATGAGGGCAGGCGATGGCTATAATTGAAAAGGACATGAGATTGTGCTTATATTTGCCTGCGACACCGGGGACGTCTTCCTTACCAGGGATGTGCCCGTGTGATTCCGCCCGGGAGAAATACCTCTTTTCGGACGGTACATTTTAAAACCGCATAACAAAGCATGATCTTATGAGCGCAGCAGACGATGAGTCCACCGGTGTCCTCTCTAAATCCTATCAGCGGATCCACCGGATCGGTCGTCGTATGTTCAGCCCGCTGAGGTCCTTTCTAAAGGACAGCCGGGCCATTGGCATTGTGCTCATCGCCTGCACCATCCTATCACTGTTTCTTTCCAATACGGCATTTTTCCAACAAGGGTATACCGGCTTCTGGCTGCAACATTTCACCTTTCCGGTCGCCGGGCTGCAGCTGCCGCACGATTGGTTGCACTGGGTCAACGACGGGCTGATGGTCGTGTTCTTTTTCCTGGTGGGTATGGAGATCAAACGTGAACTGATCATCGGAGAACTGGCCACCCTGCGCAAATCTATGTTGCCGGTGCTGGCCGCCCTGGGAGGCATGCTTTTGCCGGCTTTCATCTTTTTTTTGTTTAACGGGGGGACGCCGTTTCATCATGGCTGGGGCATTCCGATGGCAACCGACATCGCCTTTTCCCTGGGCATCATTTCTCTTTTGGGTAACCGTGTCCCGCTGCAACTCAGGATATTTCTGACCGCCCTGGCGATCATCGATGACCTGGGGGCCATTGTGGTCATCGCTATTTTTTACGCCACGGATCTTCACCTGGCATACCTGTTGACCGCACTGGGTTTCATGGCGATTCCGCTGCTTTTGAACGTGCTGAAAGTGGAGCGGTTGCTGTTTTATTTTCTGCCCGGGATCGTCGCCTGGTACTGTCTGCTGAATTCCGGTATCCATCCCACCATTGCGGGCGTGCTGCTGGCGTTGTGCATCCCGCTGTCAAAGATCCCTACCCTGGAGCATTTCTTGTATGATCCCGTTAACTTTGTGATCATGCCGCTGTTCGCGCTGGCCAACACGGCGATTATTTTTCCCACCGAAATCGGTCATATCGTGCATTCCCCCATTGCCTGGGGTGTCCTTTTGGGACTGGTGGTGGGCAAACCCGTCGGTATCTTTTTATTTTCCTTTCTTTCTGTCAAACTGCGCCTGGCCGCCCTGCCCTCCAACACCTACTGGAAACAGCTGTTGGGCACCGGCATGATCGCCGGTATCGGGTTTACCATGTCGATCTTCATCGCCACGCTGGCATACCCCGAAGAGGAACTGCAGGTCATTGCCAAGATCGCCATCATTGCCGCTTCGGTGATCGCGGGGACGATCGGATACCTCTATCTTTATATTCTGATAAAGAAAAAAGACATGGCCGTGCCTATGGATGGATCTGCATAAATAAATATATATAAATATATATATATTTATTCTGTAAGAGCTCCTGATCTGTAGATAAATTCTTAGATTATGCGAGATAATTATTTATTTTCGCACCTGTATAGAAAAACATCCTATTTCCTCTCATCCACATATATGAAAAAAAGAAGTACAGTTTACTGCTTATTTCTAACCACGGTTATTTTTACTTTCACGTTTTCTTCACAGGCGCAGTCTGATATAAAAAAAATATCAGCACATATTTTTACAAGACAAGCTGAAAAGGGTTATGTAGCATCTATACAGAGTGACTTGTTTTATTCGGCAAACGGGAATCTGATATCTAATTTTACGTCACCGGAAAAATATATCATGATCACCAATAATAAAGGTGAAGTCCGTATTTATAATCCTAAGGAAAATACCGTCATGCAATTCCAAAATTCCCTATTCAGTAGTAATATCACGCCTTTCTAATATTTTTTCTCAGGTAAAACGAGGGATATGGGCTTGCAACATGCAGGATATAAAGTTATAAATACCAAATTTGATGGAAATTTGGTAATTACTCTTTGGGAATCCATTAATACAGATAAAGAAAAGGATCCTGTTGTCTTTATAAAACTGGTACATGATAAAGAGAGACCCATCTATATGGATTATGAAAATGCCGATCATGGCATTATTCGCAAGGTATATTACTATGATTATATAAGCCTTAATGGAATTGATTTCCCCAAAACCTTTACTGAAATACTTTATCAGGGTAAAGACTCTGTTGTTTCTAAGACTGAATATTCTGACATCAAAATAAACAATCTTGCTAACAGTACTTTATTTGAGTTTAATATTCCTGAAAATGCAAAGCTGACAAGGAAATGAAAAAATTACTTTTGTTATTTTTGATTTTTAACTGCCATGGTGCCTTTGCTCAACTTTCATTGACTGACGATTCATTGATTGGAGTAACTACCTTTTATAATCCAACCGATTTTTCTTATTATCAGTTGCCAGGTAATTCTCCAAAACTTATGAAAACAGGAAAGAAGGGAATTATCGTCCGGGATAATCCTTTTTATCTTGTATTAAAAGGAAGTATGTGGATATATCAAAATGCTATTTCCCCCCAACTATCCACTTCTTGTCCTTACGTGATTAGTTGTTCTAATTTCGCAAAGAAAAGCATAATAGCATTTGGAATAATTAAAGGGATGGCTATAGCCGCAGACCGTTTAACACGTTGTAACCGGATCAGTCTCATGGATATACATCCAATTGACTTGGACCCTAAAACGCATCACATTTTAGATGATCCAAGCAGATACAAATGGCATCAATAATGCGGACTATCCTCTGTCTTCTATTTTTCTCCATATACTGGCATGCAAATGCACAACTGATGCATCCGTTCAGTGACGATATAAAATTTGTACAATATCTTGATAATAAAGAAGAATATCAGGATGCAATTATAGCATTAAATCAGATATCCCTTTCATTCTTAAATTCGGATCAGATAGATACTGTTAATTACCTGAAGGGGTGGAGTTTTTATAATACTAAAATGCTTGATTCCTCTGCCAGCTATCTGTTAAAAGTTAGGAATCGGTCCAGTTTTTATCTTAAATCAAGGTTTTTCAGCGCGTATAATTATACTTTTCTTCATCAATATGTTAATGCGAATAATATTCTACAAAGCATTCCAGATAATATTTCAACAAGAGAAATAAAATACTTCGAAAAATCAGGTATCGCATTATTAAAAAATGATTATAAGAAGTTTGATTCATTACAGCAGAAATTTTCTTATCGCCTTTATGCATTATCCGCACAGGAAAAGAAATTTACTGGTTATAGATACCAATTATGCAGTATGAAACGGAAATCTTCCATTATTGCCGGCCTCATGTCGGCGGTTCTTCCAGGTAGCGGTAAAGTGTACGCAGGCAAACCTTATCAGGGTATAGGTAGCCTGCTTCCTATAGTAGCATTGGCGTTATTAACCAATGAATCTTACCATAAAAGAGGGCCGCGGAGTGCAGAATTTTATTTTTTTGGATCAATGCTTACCGTATTTTATGTGGGCAATATTTGGGGTAGCGTATTCGCTGTAAAAATAAATAGAGAGGAAAATGAAAAACTTATCCGTCAAAAGATTTTGTTTGATCTTCAAATTCCTTTGCGTACCATTTTTAATTAAGGCGCAGGGTAATGTATTTAGTTATGGAGACAGCATTTATCGTTCAAGTAATTATTCGCTGGCTGCTGTTGAATACGAAAGGGTTATCTTTGAGTATCAATCTCCTTCTATACAGGCAGAGGCTGCAATCAAAAGGGCTAATTGCTTGAAAATGTTGAGAAGGTATGAAGCCGCCGCCTCTACACTTGATGCCATAAACATAGCCAATCTTTCAGATTCAATTCGATATGAAATTCTATTCCAGTCTATCCTGGATTCTTATCTTGCTCATGAACCAAATAATTCTTATTCTAAATTGGAAAGTCTTTGCCACTTTTATCCCATTTCCGCACAAAAGCCAGATATTCTTTTAATGAAGATATTGTCCCTAAATGAGTTGCAACGATGGAATGAGGCAGATACGGTTTACAAGAAGCTTAAGTCGATATACAATGTTAGCAATTCTTCCTTTTCCAACCCATATTTAAGAATCCCAAAACTCAAGGACCCAGAAATAGCGGAAAAATTATCCGCATTTCTTCCATTTACAGGAGCTGGCTTTTTCTATGCTGGCGATATTAAGGAAGGGATATTAAATGTTGCGCTGCAGATTGGTCTTATTAGTTTTGGAGGCTATAGTATTCTTATGAAGCGTTATATTACGTGCATATTCATAGGAATTGGTGGGTATGCAGCCTTTTATAAGGGCGGCGTTCGAAGGGTAAAGCGGCTGGTTGTAAAGTATAATGAGAAGAAAACAATTGCCTTTAACACAGCGGTAAGAGATCAGCTTCTGCAAATAATTAAATAGGGAGAGCATTAATTTTTAATAACGCTCTCCCTGTTTATTCTTTCAGACGATTTTTTATAAAGTTATTCACCTCCCCACATAAAGAATTTCGGGTTGTCTACATAAGGACTGATATCTTGGCTGTGGACAATCAGTACAATTAAATCTACAAATGGAACTATACCGCAGACACCGCCGCATGTAAGGATATAACCCACCCAGGTCATTGTTTTGGTGCCAAGATAAATTCTGTGTATGCCAAGTTCTCCTAAAAAGAAGTCCAATAGAATTGCCGTAACAGCATTTTTCCCGCCATTAGCGGATGCCATTGCCGTAGAGTTAGCTAATCCATTAGTAAAAAATGGATTTCTGGTATTCAGTGCGGTCATTGGTTGCTTCGATACATTTATGCCGTTGGTAAATATATTTTCAATGGCTTGATCATTAACAGTATACTGACCGGGATCTGCTTTAGCTGCCATTACAAAGGCTAGTAGAAAAAGGGTTATTGCCAATTTTTTCATAGGGAAGGACAAGTTTAATAGGTTAAATAATAATATAGATTAGGGGGTAAATTTAAGCAGAAGGTTTAGATATACAAACATTATTTATTTTCTGGCAAAATTTTTGATGTCATAATCTAAACGGAAAAAACATCTATGAAAAAATTATTCCTTATCCTTTCTCTATGGACAGTTTGCTTTTTTGCCTTTCCATCCGCTTCCAGCGCACAAAGCCTGGGTCACGACTACCGTACCGGCGTAGGGGTAAAGATCGGTTATTGGGGCGGTGGTGCCCTGGATATTAAACATTTTATGACGCCCACCGCCGCCCTGGAAGGGTTGTTGAGTTTTGGCGGTGATTGGTTTACTATCACAGGTCTCTATGAATTTCATGGACCGGTGACGGGTGCTCCAGGTTTGCTGTGGTACGTAGGTCCCGGCGCGCATATTGGTTTCTGGAACCACCACTACAGGGAACATAATGACGTTGGAAACGCTTTTTTTGGTGTTGACGGCGTGCTCGGACTGGACTATAAGATTTCCGGTGCCCCCATAGACCTCAGCCTGGATATACAGCCGGAAGTCAGTATTCCCGATGGAGGCTTTGGCTTCTGGGGCGGACTAGGGATTCGGTTTACTTTCTGATTCGGTTTACCTTCTGATATAAAAGATTTCTCTTAAAAGTATAAGCTGTTTCTTCAGGGGAGCAGCTTTTTTTATGTTTAAAATCGTTAAATTGCACACAGGGCCCGCGAACCGGGTCCATCCATTTTTCATATTCATTTTTCATGAAGATTTTTACCGCACCACAAATACGCGAGGGCGATGCGTATACCATCCGTCATGAGCCTGTTAAAAGCATCGAATTGATGGAGCGTGCTGCCAGCCGGTGCGCGGCCTGGATCCGGGACCATTTTCCGGATGGGCGGCCCGTTTATGTTTTTTGCGGAACAGGAAACAACGGTGGTGACGGGCTGGCCATCGCGCGGCTGTTGCATGAAAGCGGGAGGGAGGTGCACAGCTTTCTGGTCTTTTACAGTAAACGCTTTTCTGAGGATTGCACCGTGAACCGGACCCGCCTGGAACACACTTTTGGTTCGCGCCTTCAGGCGGTGTACGGCGAAGCGGATTTTCCGGAGATCCCGCCGGACGCCCTGATGGTGGACGCCCTTTTCGGTACCGGGCTTAACCGTCCGTTAGCGGGGCTTGCCGCCGAGGTGGTTGCCCGGATCAACGGGCAGTCCCAGCCGGTGATCGCCATTGACATGCCCTCCGGCCTGATGGCCGATGAATCTTCGATGGGTCACACGGTGGTAAGGGCCACCCATACACTCAGTTTTGAGTTTTACAAGCTGGCCTTTTTAATGCCGGATAACGGGCCGTTCACCGGAACGGTCCATATTCTTCCCGTCGGCATCCATCCGGGCTATATCGGGGACACCGGCACCCCTTACTACCTGGTGGACCGGCGCCATATCCTGACCCTCTACAAAAAAAGAAATGCTTTTTCCCATAAAGGCACCTATGGTCATGCACTGCTCCTGGCGGGAAGCTTTGGGAAGATGGGGGCCGCGGTGCTGGCCTCCGCAGCGTGTTTACGCAGCGGTGCGGGGTTATTGACCAGTCATATCCCGGGCTGCGGCTATTTGATACTCCAAACGGCGCTCCCCGAGGCCATGTGCATTTGCGACTCGTCGGAAAAACACTGGACGGAGGTACCGGATCCCGGCAATCATTATTCTGCCATCGGGGTAGGACCGGGTATCGGGCGGCATCCCCAAACGGTGAAAGCGCTGGACGGACTGCTGGATGCCATCGGGGAACAGGAAGGTCCCCCTGCGGTGATAGATGCCGACGCCCTCAACATTCTGGGAGCGGAAAAAACGTTGCTGCAAAAGATCCCCGCCCACAGCATTCTGACGCCGCATCCCAGGGAATTCGAGCGCCTTTTTGGAGAGACTGAAAACAATTTTGATCAGCTGGCGCTGCAATTGCGCAAAAGCAGGGAGCACCGGCTCTACATCGTCCTCAAAGGACATTACACCCGTGTCACCACCCCGGAAGGACAATGTTTTTTCAATTCCACCGGCAACGCCGGGATGGCTACCGCGGGCAGCGGCGATGTGCTGACAGGCATCCTGACAGGGCTGCTGGCCCAGGGGTACGCGCCGCTGCAGGCGGCCCTCTTCGGCGTCTATCTGCACGGGCTTGCCGGGGATGTGGCGGCGAAGGAGCAGTCGGCCGAGGCCATGATCGCCTCGGACATCATCGCCTCCCTGGGGAACGCCTTTGGAGAATTGGCGGCCACCTGACGTCCGGCTGACACCTCCCGAGGAAGGAGGTGCTGCCGGTTGGTGCTGCCGGTGAATTTTGAGCCGGCTTTGCCGTTGATCTCGCCGCTGATTTTGCCGCAGTTGATGCCGCTGATTTTGCTGTTCAAAAGTTAAAATTTTCAAAAGGATGCTTGCCATTTCAAAATAAATTTCTACATTAGAACAGGATTTCGTGTTCACCTATAAAGATCTTCAGGACGATGACCGACTGATACATGAATATGTCCGTTTTCCGTGAGGGAGGCGGTAGTGATTGCTCATCTTTAAACACCTAAAATATGAACACACAGATTCATACCGTGCACTTTGACGCAGATGCCGCACTGGTTCATCACGTGAACAAACGACTGGACAAACTCACAAATCTTCATGACAGCATCACCCATGTAGAGGTTTTCCTGAAACTGGATAACCTCGCCCACCAGATCAAGGACAAGATCGCGGAGATCAAAGTGAATATTCCTCAGCATCAGTTTTTCGTCAAGCATGAGTCAAAGTCTTTTGAAGAATCCTTTGACCATGCCTTCGATTCATTGCTCACCCAAATCAAGCGAAAAAAGCAACAAAACCTGCAATAAGACAATTCCTTTTATAAGCATCCCTGCGGATAGGGGTTTACCCCTGGTCAGGACCGCCGGCAACGGTGGTTTCCGGATGCGGCAGGCTTGTTATTTTCAGGGGATGGAACGCGGCTGCACCCTGCCGGAGGACGCTTTGATCGCCGCATCCGCCTGCCCGGGATTTATATTGGCTTAAATAAACAAATTTTTTTGCTTTGTTAAGCTACTTTACTACCTTTGCCTTCCCAAATTTTGGGATGGTTGGGTGATTTCCCTGATTTTGCAGGCGGTTTAAGCGGGCAAAGAAAATGGGCGGCCCAGGGAGGTTCTTTAAGCGGATAGTGATTAAAAATAATACCTGATTGCCAGCATAGCTCAGTTGGTAGAGCAGCTGATTTGTAATCAGCCGGTCGGCGGTTCGAGTCCGTTTGCTGGCTCATTGTGCGTGATGATTTGCTTTCAATTTTCCCAGAGGTAGTTTGCGCTTGAAGTTGTTAGCCCTTCCAACGGAGAAACCACCATCGGGCACTTATCAGGGTATTAAAAAATGGATGTGATCAGATCGTATCCGTAACAATCTTCGGGCAGGTTCCAGAGCGGCCAAATGGGGCGGACTGTAAATCCGCTGTCTTTCGACTTCAGTGGTTCGAATCCACTCCTGCCCACATTTGCATCCCGGCCCTGACGATGCCGGTTTTTAATGACTGGTTTTGCCGGCCCGGTGCAATGTTGAATGCATAGAAGATGTTCTTAAAGTGACTGGTCTTAAAGTGATCGGGTAATGAAGCGGGAGTAGCTCATTTGGTAGAGCGATAGCCTTCCAAGCTATAGGTGGCGAGTTCGAGCCTCGTCTCCCGCTCAGAAGCTGTTGTAGCTCAGCGGTAGAGCACTTCCTTGGTAAGGAAGAGGTCGGCAGTTCAATCCTGC
>DASULB010000414.1:0-3443 GCA_036278455.1 Chitinophagaceae bacterium
GCTATACTGCTAATGCGCAGGACCCTTTGGCTACACTGGGCATGCCTAAGGACGCTTTTGACACGAAAGTAATCCAGGAGAGAAATTACGAATTGTGCTTTGAATATGATCGATGGTTCGACCTGATCAGAAAACATATCCTGAAACAGATGAGTGATCCGACCATACAACAAAACTTTTCAGAAGACGACTATCTGTTCCCTATTCCGACAGATGATATACGGTTGAATCCATTACTGACGCAGAATCCTGGTTATTGACCGAGTTACCGGATAGAATACTTTTAGCTGTTCAGTATAAGCGACTGTCGCGTTATGGCTGTGCACACTTACAAATTTATGCGCGGGCAAGAATATTTTATTTACCTGATCCGACCCATGAGAAAACCGATGAAGTCATTACTTAGTTTTTCCGTATTTCTATTGGCGGCAACCGGTCTATCTGCTCAGCGAATAGTGCGTGTTTATCCCAAAGTAATTGACAGCGATTTATCCAATCCCGGAATCGGATTTATGACATTTCAGCGATTTAATGGTGACACTTTAAATGATGTTGGCTGGACGGAAGGATTTCCCATCGAGTATCAAAAATTTGACGGAAACCTGCAGAATAAAGATTATCCTCCAACAACTATTGCTTATTTCAGGATTTATTGGCGATACCTGGAACCGGGACAGGGAAAATATAATTGGAATTTGATTGATAAGGCATTAAAAGCGGCCAGCGAACGACATCAATCATTGATGCTGCGGGTGGCTCCTTACGGCTATCCTGTTAATGAGAAGACGGATGTCCCTGCCTGGTATCGCTCAATGGTCGGATATAAAAAGAATTATTTACCGGAAGGAGCCAGGTGGCGGGTTGATCCGGAAGATCCGAGGTATTTAAAGTATTTCGGCGGGTTGATAGCTGCGCTGGGTAAACGCTATGACGGGAATCCGCATCTGTTGTCCGTAGATCTTTCCATTGTTGGCTTTTGGGGAGAAGGAGAGAGCTCAAATCTTCTTACCGATAAAACAAGAGAGGCGTTGATAAATGCCTATACCGATCATTTCAAAAAGACACCGCTTATTATGCAATTGACGGACAGGAAAACGAACCAGTACGGACTTTCCCAGGCGAATGTAGGATGGAGGGGAGATTGCCTGGGCAATATGGGCGGGCTTACCTCAGGTAACTCGTCTGAAATGCTGGACGAATATCCGGAAGACCTTGTCAGATGCGGCATGCAGGATGCCTGGAAAAAAGCCCCCGTCAGTATGGAAGTTTGTGGCACTATGCAAACCTGGCAAAAACATGGGTTTGACATCCTTTACATCATCAATCAGTCACTTAAATGGCATATATCCTCTCTAAATGCAAAATCTTCCCCGGTACCGAAGCAGTGGCAATCCGCCGTGAAGCGGTGGTTAAAGAAAATGGGATATCGTTTGGCGCTGCGCAAATTTACTTATCCTGACTCAATAGGAACCAATGCCATGCTTCACTTTACTTCGTGGTGGGAAAATAAAGGCGTTGCGCCCTGTTATAATAAAAATTTCCGCCTGGCCATCAGGCTCAAAGCTAGAAATAAGTCCAGGGTGATCATCACTGATGCCGATATCACCACCTGGCTTCCGGGAGACAATATTTATAATGATTCGGTATATATCCCTTTTGATATGCCAGGTGGTAACTATGTGCTGCAGATCGGTATTGTTGATCGTCAGACACATGATCCTAAGATAAACCTGGCCATCGAAGGAAGAGACGCCGAAGGATGGTATAGCCTGGGTAAAATAAATGTTAAATGAAATCTGTCGCTGTTATATGGAACAATTATGCCGGGCTTTTTAAAATAACCTGTCTGATGCTATCCGCCATGCTTCTGATGAATATCTCTCTTGCAGCGCAGCATAAATTAGATGTTATAAGCGGCTGGATCCATTTTAGCGATGCATCCAATTCATTATATCATGATCTGGCCGATAAGGCGTACAGAGCGCTTGACAGGCGCGACAGCGTGGTAGCAGCACTGAATACCTTATCAGACTGGCGGCGAAGGCAGAAAACAGTACGTCAGACCCTGGCGAACATCGTAGGGCCTTTGCCGGAGAAGACTCCCCTGAACGCAAGAATTACGAAAACAATCAATAAAGATGACTACAGCATAGAAGATATCATCTATGAATCCCAACCAGGGTTGTATGTCACTTCATCATTATTTATACCCGCGGGTTTGAAGAACAGGGCTCCAGCGATTATATATTGCAGCGGCCATTCCGATGACGGGTACCGGTACCCGGTATATCAACATACGATTTTAAACCTGGTGAAAAAGGGTTTCATCGTATTTGCATTTGATCCGGTAGACCAGGGTGAACGCGGAGAATATTATGATACAATTACAGGCGCGTCCGAGATCGGTTATAGGGATCCTGCAACGGGCAAGTATATTACAGGGGCGCCGGACACCGATCATTCTTATTCGGGAGCACAGGCATTTATTATTGGCGGCTCCCAGGCCCGGTTTATGATATGGGATGGGATCAGGGCAGTCGATTATCTTCTTACAAGGAAAGAAGTAGACCCCGCGCGTATAGGCATAACAGGGCGTTCGGGAGGCGGAACGCAGTCGGCTTACATTGCCGCATTTGACAACCGTATATATGCCGCGGCGCCCGAATGTTATATAACAAACTTCACCAGGCTTATACAATCTATCGGGCCACAGGATGCAGAGCAGGATCTTTATCATGGAATCGCCAATGGCATTGATCATGCCGACTTCTTGGCAGTTCGCGCACCCAAGCCTGCTTTAATGATTACCACGACACGGGATATGTTTTCTATCCAGGGGGCCCGGGAAACTGCCGCGGAGGTGTCGCGTATTTATAGCGCTTATGGAAAAAAAGATAATTTCCGTATGGTGGCCGATGACGCTCCTCATGCATCCACCAGAAAGAACAGGGAATCAATGTATGCTTTTTTTCAGAAGTACCTGAACAACCCGGGAGATTCAGACGACCGGAAAGTTAAGCTTCTAAGTAACAAGGAATTGCTGGTTAGCTCAACAGGCCGGGCTTCAGGATCCCCTGGCGCAAAAACAGTCTTTGATTTGGATAGCGCTGAGGCAAAAAAATTAATTCACCAAATAACAATTTCCAGAAAAGATATCCCCCGCCATTTATCTGCGGTTGTAAATTCGGCTGAGAGGCTATCCGGCTATCGTGAACCGGGTGTATATCATAAGCCCGTGTTTACTGGACGTTTTCAAAAAGATGGTTATGTTATTGAGAAATATTTTGTAAAAGGAGAGGGTGATTATATTATCCCGTATTTATTGCTGGTACCTGACAACGCAAATCATAAAGCCATCATCTGTTTAGATTCTGGAGGGAAGTCCGACAAGGATTCAGTCGGTAAGACGGCGGAATGGTTTGCAAGGAAAGGCTATACCGTAA
>DASULB010000415.1:0-11122 GCA_036278455.1 Chitinophagaceae bacterium
GACAAGGATGAGGCCATGGATGACCTGCTGGTAAAGTACCTGCTTAAAGAAGCCACGCCGGAGGAAAGCTCCCTGGCGGAAAACTGGATAGCGGCTTCACCGGATCATCACAGATATTACGAAGGCCTTAAACAGGTATGGCAGACAAGCCGGCAGGAGGGCGTAACGGACAGCCCGGATACTCAGAAAGCCTGGAGACGATTCCAGCGGGAAGTCATAACCACCGGTAATCGGACAACCCCTGTACAGACAATCAGGACGCCGGATATGCCTTCGCGTACCGTCACGATGAAACGTTTGTTCGCGGCTGCCGCCGTCTTGCTGGTGCTGATCACCGGCGGTTGGTTGCTGTACCACCAGCTCCGTCTTTCCCCGGGCCAATTATACTCGGTGATTTCGCAGGACCAGATCCGCACGGTTACCTTATCCGACGGGACCGTTATCACGTTAAACAAACATTCCAAACTTGACTACCCCATAAAGTTTTCTTCAAAGAACCGCACCGTGCGACTGCAGGGCGAGGCCTTTTTCAATGTGGCACAACAAACAGACCGCCCCTTTATCGTTCAGGTAAATAATCTTACCGTTACGGTTCTCGGGACCTCCTTTAACATCGACGAAAAGCACGGATCCACCGAAGTCATTGTAGAAACCGGGCGCGTCAAAGTAACCGACAGGAGAAGTTCGGTTCAGCTGAGCGCACATGAGAAGATCATGGTCCATCAAGGGAATGGCACCCTGAAAAAAGTGCCCGTCAGCGGACAACTCTACGATTATTACCGCACCGGACTATTCGTCTGTCACAAAACGCCGCTGCGGGAACTGCTGTCCATGCTGGGGGAGGTTTATGACGTCCCTGTTGTAATCGCAGACAGTAGCCTGGGGGACCTTCCCCTGACCACTACTTTCCATCGTGATCAGCCGCTGGACACGATATTGTCCATCATAAGCCAGACATTTAACCAGGTAAACTTTCGCCGCCAGGGCGAAGAAATTATCTTAACCCGTAGTGCACATCCATAGTATTATTCAGAGCTTAACCACAGATCGTCTATCAAAACACGCATGCGGCATTCACTTTTCCCCTTTTGTTTTTTAATCACCATGACAACACTGGTCGTGTCACTGACAACGCCGCTGTATGGCCAGCATTTGCTCAATAAGAAAATATCCATCACCCTCAGCCCGCAGACTTTGGGGAAGGCGCTTACCGCTATCGGCCATAAAGAAGGGTTTTATTTCTCTTACAACAGTGACATGATCCCTGGCGACAGCATAGTGCACGTTTCGGTCAGAGAAAAGACCTTAAAAGAGGTTTTACGCAGCCTCCTGGGTAGCGGCTATGCATACCGGGAAACAGGCAATTATATCATCATCCGTCCCAAAGCAGCAGACGGAGGCATGTATGTCATCAGCGGACAGGTGATCGATAAAGCAACGGGGGATAAAGTCCCCAACGCCAGCGTATATGAAAGCAATCAATTCATTTCCACCCTGACGGACGCGCAAGGCTATTTTCACCTGCGGTTGCATGACCGCTCACCTCGCAGCATCCTCACGATCTCCAGGGTGCATTTCAACGATACCACCTTTATGTTGCAACCTGGCTATGATCAGGCACTCACGGTATATATTTCGCCCATCCGCTCCATCAGGCTGAAGCCGGTCACCGTCACCCCTACTTCAAGGATCGAGGGGATGTGGCTGGGCAAGCTGTTTATTTCCTCCAAACAAAAAATACAGGACATCAATCTCAGCCGCTTTTTTGTCAGACAGCCGTTCCAATATTCCATCGTCCCGGGTATCGGTACCCATGGTAAGCTGAGCGCCCAGGTCGTCAATAAATTTTCCATGAACATCCTGGGAGGATATACCGCCGGGGTAAACGGATTTGAACTTGGCGGATTGTTTAATATTGATAAAAAGGGCGTTCGATACGCACAGGTCGCCGGTCTCTTCAACACCGTTGGGGGTAACGTGAAGGGAGTTCAGGTAGCGGGATTGTACAATGGCGTCATGGATTCCGTCCAGGGCTTTCAGGTAGCAGGGATCCATAACAAAGTAAAAGGCTCCTTTACCGGCGTGCAAATAGCGGGTTTATCCAACCATGTTGCAGGAAACCTTTCCGGGTTGATGCTGGCGGGCATCACCAACCGCACCCCTCAAAATGTAAACGGCATACAAATCAGCGGCATACTCAACAGGGCGCACAGGATCGACGGTCTGCAACTTGCCGGAATCTGGAACAGCAGTGAGACCACTGTTCAGGGAGCGCAGCTAGCCCTCATCAACCGCACCCGGAACCTGAAAGGATGGCAGCTAGGGCTGCTAAACATCTCCGATACTTCTTCGGGCTATCACATTGGCCTGGTGAATATCGTCCGCCACGGTTTTCACAGGTTATCTTTCGGCTGGAATGAGTCGTTCGACATGAATATTGCCTATAAATCAGGGAATAAAAAACTCTATACGGTCTTACTGGCGAGTGTCCGGGTGGGAGAAAACAGGAAAGCTTTTGCCCTGGGTTACGGTTTAGGGAATGAATCCACTTTCTCCCCACGGCTGTCCCTGGTCACTGAACTTTCTGAACGTGTTATTTATAACGGACAATGGAATGATCTGCCCATGCTCTCCCGCCTGCAAACCGCCGCGCAGGTGAGATTAACAGACAAGATATCCTTATTCGCAGGACCCTCTTTTTCTGTCTTCTTTCCACCTGCCCAGGCGCCCCCCAAGGGTTACGGATCCATTTCACCGTCAAATCATTATTTTTCACTGGGGGATCGTTTAAAAGGATGGCTTGGCGGCGGGGCGGGCATCACTTTTTTTTAAAGTGCTCACGGCACCTGTTATTTTTACCGGAGCGTTGTTCACCAGGTTTTGCAGGAGCCTGGGATACGATGGAATTACTTGCTTTCCCGTGGGACGGGTATGTGAATATGTAGCGACGCATAGAGCCGTTTTAATGCGATACCCATTTGCGCCTCCACCGTTTTGATGCTGACATCCAACAGTTCAGCCACTTCTTGATGCTTTAATCCTTCGGTCTTCACCAAGGTGAATATTAGTCTGCACCTGGGCGGAAGCTCGGTGATTGCCTGGTTGATCCTTTTGATCATTTCAGAAGAGATCATTTCATCCTCGGGAGTTACGTTAACCACCAACGCCGGCAATTCCATTTCGTCAATTCCGTAAAATTTAACGACAGGTTGCCTTCTTCGATAATCCAGACTGATGTTCCTGGTGATGATGAAAATATAGGAACGAAGATCTCGCACCTCAGCGAGCGCGTCCCGTTGTTTCCATAGACGAATAAACACATCTGCCACAATCTCCTCGGCTGTTTCTCTGTTGCGACTGACGGCAAGGGCTGTCACGAATACAAAATCGCAGAGCAAGATATGCAGCTCATGCAGCGCGTTTTCCTCACCGCCCGCGATCTGGCCGGCCAATTTGACAAGTTTATCCTTATGCATTGGAAATATCGATGAGTAAATATATAAGTATTTTCTATTCTTTTATTTTAAAAAAAATCATCCGACGCCCTTTGGCGGTGTCAAAAGAAAAATGAGTAAAATCTTTTACGTGGGTTAAGGGTGAAACCTGATTTTTTACGTCTTCATAACGAGAACAGATTCAAAACCGACTTATAACTTAGGACAATGTCAGTCAGTGAAGACAGATTATGGCACT
Source organism: Chitinophagaceae bacterium (assembly GCA_036278455.1). Classification (GTDB taxonomy): domain Bacteria; phylum Bacteroidota; class Bacteroidia; order Chitinophagales; family Chitinophagaceae; genus FW021-bin31. The sequence goes on from DASULB010000415.1 coordinate 3,694, forward strand.
TAATGGCAAGGCAACAGGACGGAAGCATTACCGGCGAGGAATTAAAGGAACTGGAGCATTTACTCGAAGCTCAGCCAGGCATACGAATGAAGGGACCTTTTGTGAAAAAGGTCCTCTCCAAAGGTGTTCGGTTTGAGCAAAGACCTGTTGATCAAAGGAGCCAGTGGGAATCGATCGAAGCCGGCATTAGGGAAACTACGTGGCACAGAAGAAAATGGAAAAAGAAGCGGGTGAGCAGATGGACCATAGCCGCAAGCACCCTGGTAGTTGCAGCAACCGGGTTGTGGATCTTTAGCCATTTTAGTGGAGGCTATGGCCGCCGAGGCCACTTCTTCCGGTATGACAACGTGGTTACTACCCAGCCTGCATCCAGGTCCAGCCTTATTCTTCCTGACGGCACAAAAGTCTGGCTCAATTCAGGCAGCAAATTGTCCTACAATGATTTCAACAGTTCCCCGGAACGCAGAATTAATCTTTCAGGAGAGGCTTATTTCGAAGTTGTCCATGATTCCCTCCGGCCCTTTGTTGTTCATACAGCGGCAGCTGATATCAGGGATATCGGGACCACCTTTTTAGTACGCGCCTATCCGAATGAAACTAAATTTGAAGCTGTATTGGTAGAAGGTTCTATCGAAGTAACCAAGGCGGGCAATATGGACAGAAAGATCCTGCTCAAACCAGATGAGAAAATCGTGATCCCTCTTTCCGGGAGTGTGAATGTCCCGACAAGTCAGCAGACCCAAAGCGACAATGCGTTGTTGTATAAGATAAACAGGATAAAGAAAGATGCTCATGGTCTTATTCCGGAAACGGCCTGGATAGACAATAAGCTAGTCTTCGACAATGAGTCCTTCGGACAACTCGCAAAGCGCATGGAACGCTGGTATAATGTTAAAATGCACTTTAAAGACAGCACCATTATCAATACCCCTTTTTCAGGTATTATAGAAAAGGAAACGCTCGAACAGGCACTACAGGCAATGCAGTTTTCCTCTTCTTTTACCTATCGTATTCAGGGAGACGAAGTATATATTGGCAAAAGCAATAATTTATAACCACTTTAAAACTACAGCTATGACTTAAAAAATACCAAGATTAACACAAACAAGGGAGATGTTGTGCACATCTCCCCCGGATAGTAAAGGGAAATATGCTTCCGAAGGCCCACTTCCCTATTGGTTTACTTATCAACTTCAAAAATATGCAAAAAATCCGAACGGCTGCCTCCCCTGGCGGTTTAGGAGGCCTCATCAAATTACTCCTTGTCATGAAACTCGTATGGTTACTACTTGCTTTAGGGTCGCTTCAGGCCTATTCCAAAGCATTTTCCCAGGAAAAGATCACGGTAACCTTCAAGGATGCTAAAATCAAAAAAGTATTGTCCGCTATTGAACATGACAGCCATTACCGCTTCATTTACACGGATGAAATCCTGCCCAAAAAACGGGTGAGCCTATCAGCGAAAGGACAAAGCCTAAACCAGGTACTGGATAAACTTTTCGCTCATACGGAACTGACCTACAAAATGTTGCAAAATAACCTGGTTGCCATAGGAACCGGCAACGAATCCCTGGCGGAGATCATGGTTACAGGAAAGATCCTGGATTCTGCCAGCCTGCAACCCCTGGCGGGTGTCACGGTACAAATCAAAGGTTCCGACATCGGCACAACCACAAATGCCGAGGGTATGTTTTCCCTGAATGCTCCGGAAAACGCCGTACTTAGGATCTCCTACATTGGCTATAATACCCGGGAAATTTCCGCCACGGCAAAGGCTTCCCTTACCATCATTCTGTCTCCGGCTTCCACCGGATTGAATCAGGTTGTTGTGATTGGTTATGGATCAAGGGAAAAGAAGGACGTCACAGGAGCGCTGTCTACCCTTGACGCATCCAACATAGCAAAAAGCACGGCCATGAGCCCGGAGTTGGCAATGAAAGGACAGATGGCCGGCGTAAGTGTCACCTCCGGTGGAGGAGATCCATCTGCAAGGCCCACCATCCGGATCCGTGGTGTCAATACCTTTAATGATGCCGATCCGCTGTATGTTATTGACGGTGTACCGATTGCTGAGGGCGGCGCGGGCGTCTCCAACGACGTTCGTGTTGGGGATCTCCGGACCCCGATTAACATCTTTTCGCTCATCAATCCCAATGACATTGCTTCCATTACTGTATTAAAGGATGCATCGGCAGCCGCGATATATGGAGTTCGGGCGGCTAACGGGGTTATTCTCATCACTACCAAGAAAGGTGTTAAAGGCAAACCCAGGGTGACCCTCGACGCCTCCATGGGCGTGCAGAACGTCCCGGCGGTATTTAAATTGCTGAATACAAAACAGTTCGCTGCCCTCTATCAGGAAGCTTACGCCAATAATCCTACGCTGGACGCCAACACAGGGCAGCCGGTGCCTATTGCAGCGAGCACTTTTGGGCCTACCTACGATCCCGGGCGTCCCGAATATTTAGGCAACAGCATGACCTATAATTGGCAGAAAGCGCTTGTACACAAAAACGCCCCTGTAAATAATTATAATGTCAGCGTTTCCGGCGCCAGCGATAAAACCAATTACTATTTCTCAGCTGGTTACACATATATGGCAGGGGCGTTGAAGCAAAATAACCAGGAGCGGTATACGATTACCAGCAATGTCACCTCTACAATAAACAAATTCCTGGAAACAGGATTGAATCTGCGATTGGTAAATGAAAATACGTTGCAGAACACGCAGGGGGACCTTGGCATTTTCAAGGCGCCTCCCTGGCAACCTATTTACGATCACACTGGTCCTCGGGGTTTTGCGCCGGTAGTCAAAGGAACCTTCGAACCAAATCCTGATTATGATCCAACCAAGATCGCCTCAGGTCCCAAATACATTTTTGGCCAGGGGCCGGATCCCCTTTGGGGTCCTCAGCAAGTCACCAATGCCCTCGCACAGGAAGCATTCAATAAGATTAACTATAACAGCCAGATGTTTATCGGCAGTGCTTTCGTGCAGTTAACCCCTTTAACAGGACTGAGGATCAAGGGTACGGTCAGTGGTGAATTATATGGTATCAAGACGAACAACTGGGCTGATTACCAGGGATGGCAGTTCTCCCAGACTCCAGGCAACCCCTATAACAGCCAGGATGGAACGGCTGCGGGTTCTCTGAGCATCCGTCAAAACAAAACCGACAATCTGATCAAGGCGTTAAATGTAGATTACAGACACCTTTTCGGCAAGCATGATCTGGACCTGATGGTGGACGCTTCCACCCAGCATTACACCTGGGATATCCTGACCTCAGCATCGACCCAGATCAATTACGTCGATCCCTCGTTAAGATATTTTCAGGCGATCGTGCCTTATGCAACTGGAACCTATTTACGTTTTCAGAACTATGCCCTGATCGGCTATCTCGCACGCCTAAGCTATAAGTACAATGATAAATACTATCTGGATGCTACCATCAGGAGGGACGGCTCCTCACGTTTCGCACCCGGCCATCAGTGGGGTACCTTCCCCTCTTTTTCTGCGGCATGGCGTATCAGTCAGGAACCTTTTATGAATGACATCAAATGGTTGAATGATCTGAAGATCAGAGGAGGATACGGAACCTTAGGTAACGAACAAACAACCGCCGGATTTGCTTATCTGTCTACTGCGAGTCTGACCCCTCACTATGCCCTCGGCTCCGCCAACGGAGACGGCCAGGGTACCATGCAGATCGCATCCTATCTTCCGACCTTTGCCAATACAGGACTCACCTGGGAGAAGGTCTACACTACAAGCATTGGCCTGGATGCCATCCTCTTTAACAACACCCTGTCCGTGACCGCGGATTATTATCATAAGCTCACCCGTGGTATCATTCAAAGTGTATACCTGCCGGGAAATGCCGGCATTGAATCTCCCACTGATCAGAATGTTGCCGATGTGTTGAACAGTGGCGTTGAACTACAAGCCGGGTATAGCCGGGATCTGGGCGCCGTAAAACTCTCCTTTTCAGCGAACCTCACGACCGTACACAATAAAGTCCTCTCCTTGTATAAGCATATTGCCGACAGGCCATCCGGCCTGGAAGAGGGATACCCCATCGGTTTCATCTATGGTTACCGCGCAGGAGGTATCTTTCAGGATCAAAAACAGATCACTGACTGGAAGGCTAAATACAAGGATGCCATCGGAGCGGATGATCCCAAGCCGGGAGACATGTATTTTGAGGACCTGTACAGCAATCCGGCACCGGGCCAGACTGCGAAGAACAAGACGCCCGACAGTGTGATCAATGACAATGACCAAACCTATCTGGGAAGTACAATTCCCAAATTTTATTACGGGTTTAACCTGCAGCTATCCCTGAAGGGGTTTGATCTTTCAGGTTTCTTTCTCGGCGTAGGGGATGTAAAGAAATACAACTTCTACCGGGCGGAAGGGGAAGCGATGAGCAGTAATGGGATTAACCAGTGGAGCACTACTATGGGACACTGGACTGCTGACCACCCTTCGGCGGATATGCCCAGGGCGGTCTATGGCGATCCAAACGGAAACACCCGCATGTCCGACCGCTTCGTGGAAAGCGCGGCTTATCTGCGCTTGCAAAACGTTCAGCTCGGCTACACTTTCCCCGCAGATTTTTTACGGCGAATCGGTTATGTAAATAATCTGAGGGTCTATGTCAGCGGCGTAAACCTGTTTACTGCCACCCATTGGAGCGGAATTGATCCTGAAAATGATCTGGTTCCAAGCACCAGGCAATTTCTGGCAGGCATCAGGCTCAGCTTTTAATGCTACAATTCTTCAAACAAAAACTGAAAAAATGAACAAGCACATTATATATTTAGTCCTTTCAGCGACGACATTCTTTGTCGTCACTGCCTGCAACAAGGATGTATTAAATGTACAGCCGTCTTCTCCCACTGAGACAGCCTATTTTACACAGGAAAGCGGCTTTCAGCAGGCCGTCCTGGGTATATATGCCAAACTCACAGACCTGTACTCTTACAATATCATTAATTGGTTGCAGGAGGTGGTCCTGCTCCCCGGTGATGACCTCACCACCACGCAGCAAAATAACTTTGAGGATTTCATCCTTTCTCCGGACAATGGCAAGCTTAACGGCTATTATAACGCGTGCTATCAGCTTATTGCCCGGGCGAATGTGGTGCTGGAAAAGATCGCCACCGTAAAAGACGGTGTTTATCAAACACCCCATCTTAAAGATTACAATAAAGGAGAAGCCTTGTTCCTGCGCTCCTTTGCCTACTATACGTTATGGAATATTTTTGGGACCGCCCCACTGGATACCGTCAGGGTGACCAATCAGGATCAACTCTATCCTTCAAGCACAAAAGGGACGGAATTATTGGATCAGGCCATCAGCGATCTAAAGGTCGCTGCCACCCTGCTACCTGAATCCTGGGAAGCCAACCAGCGTGGGCGTGTTACGCGGAACGCGGCCTTTGGCATGCTGGGTAAATGCCTGGTATTCCGGGGAACAGTCGCTAAAAGCGTCTCAGACTTTAAGGAAGCAATCGTGGCCTTTGACAAGTTATCGGGTCTTTCCCTTACCGCAGATTTTGAAGACAATTTCAATTACACAACTGAAAATAACCAGGAATCCCTTTTTGAATTCCAGGCAGGCAATCCCATCGCTGTGGACAATGTTTATCTAAACAATGACGCCGATTATGCCGTTGGACAGGCTTCCGCTTATTGGGGCTTCTTTGATAATAACTATGCACAATATGGTCAGCCGATTTTCATTGCGACAAAAAAACTGGAGCAAAGTTTCGAGCCAAAGGATCCGCGCCTTCCATTGACGGTGGATACCGTAACCCATCAGATTCAGAAGTATGTATTGCATAACCAGTTGACCGGCTTTGGTGTTGGCTCCATCAATAATCCGCGGATCCTGCGTTATGCTGATGTCCTTCTTTTAAAGGCGGAAGCCATTATACAATCAGGCGGCGCACCCGAACAGGCAATCGATCTGATAAACGAAGTCAGGACCCGGGCCCGTAATATGGTCGCAGGTGGAACCTATCCGGAAAATCTCAATGCCGCACAGACGGATAAAGGAACCATCATGCAATGGATTATGGATGAGCGGCTTCGGGAACTGGGGGCTGAAGGCCAGCGATGGTATGATTTGCGTCGTTGGGCCTTGGGAGGGGTTATCCAATTAGACGCCAGTGACTTCAGGTCGGCTACACCTGCACTGGTGAAATTTGAAGCCAATAAACATCTGAACTTCCCCATTCCTACGAGCGAAACCGAAAAAAATCCCAATATTACACAAAACCCCGGTTACTAAACTCAGGAAGCATCAACAGATCATTTATCAATTTAAGCTATGTAAATGATGATAGAAGACCCATGGGCATCGGTCAAAAAAAGCCAAACGAAATTGGCATTGTAGCTTTTGTTGACAGCAGATTACTTGATGGCGAAGCAACGCACGACAGCAAGGCGGCGGATTCAAACAGGCATGGGTCTTCAAACCTCCTTATTCAGGTAGCTAAAAATATTCAATATCATTACTTCTTGTTTGAGGGAGGAATATTCGGGACCTGCCAGCTCAAAATCTGGAATACCATTTTACGAATGAGGATGATGCCCAGAAATAACAATGTAATATTCATACGAACCCTGTTACTTTAACATCAACAAAACAAAGCACTTCTATTACTTTTGTCATCGCACAAACAGGGTAAAATTTCACTGGGATAAAATATCCTGCTTTTTTTCTAAGATAGTCCTCTTTTCGTATTGAATATCCCGTATGATTAGCCCAAATTGCATTCCTAATCACGATGACAGAACAATCAGAAGGCTGGCCACAGCGTCTATTGGCTGTAGGGGGAATAAGACGACAGGCATCAATAGTTGTTCAGGAGAACTACCTCTTACTGCGAGGACAAAAGGAGCTTGAGAAAGAAAACCGGGCTTTGCGGGATTTATATCAAGACTTAAAAACAGAAAACTTCCCAAGTCTCCGAGGCATCGCAAACAAGAAATAAGTAAGAAATGACAACAGACACGTCAGGTGACAAATTAAGAGTTACCGTCAAGAGTTTTTTCACAAATAATCCTTTACAGGAAAATAAGAAATTAATGTGGGAGCTTTATACAAGTTGGGTGTACCAGGATGAAATAGGCGATTCTAAGGAACATTATGACCTGTTATTCTTTTATGAGCGCCTGATAGAATTTATGGATGAGCTGTATGAAACGACTAAATCCAATGATGAGAACTAATTTTCACTTTGGACAATGCCTGTTGCCGTTGCCAACAAGCCATTGAAAAATGCTTCAAGGCATTTCTTATGTTCAAGAGCTGACAGGACTTACCATTGAACGCACTTGTAAAAAGATCGATAATAATAACCTTTTCAAAATTAAATAATTATTAGTAAAAAGTGCATTTTCTGCCGAACAATTTAT
>DASULB010000416.1:0-11140 GCA_036278455.1 Chitinophagaceae bacterium
CGCGCCAGCCAGGGTGCATAATATCTCGCTCCGTGATAATACAAACCGCTTTCTTCGTCCCTTTCTTTACCCGTGTACCGATAGCGTTTGGCCGTTTCAGTTTGATTATGGGTAGCCTGGTAAGCGGTGCTGCCGAAGGGATAGTATTCTTCATAAGAGATGATATTGGGATTATTGGCGTCTCCGTCCATTTCCAGACAGACAGTATTCAGGTGATTGCCATACTGATACCGGGTGAGGAAAGCCAGTCCCGCATCTGTCCCCTGTGTGCGTGTTTCCACCAAAGCAATGCGCTGCCTGTCATCCATGATATGCAGCGTTTGCCGTTCCATCTCAATAGCGTTGCCCTGGCGCTTACGGTAAACTTCGTAGTTGCCAATATATATCCGGTCTTTAATGAGACCGCCGTTCTCTATCACTTTACGTACACGACTGCCTGCGCCATCATACACATAATATGCAATGCCGCCGCCGCCCAGATCAATTTGCTGTAGCTGGTCGGCATAATTCCAGCTGATATCGAAGCTGCCATTCTGCAACCCCTGCATGTTACCATGCGCATCGTAACTGTAATTAGCGACAGCGGCCCCCGTCTGTGTTTTAATGAGCTGGTTGTTGCCGGCATTGCAGGTAAATATCCTGGTCCATTTATTTTGAAAGATGCCATTACCGGCATTGTGCACCATTTCCAGCATATTGCCCACCTCATCATACTGGTATAATTCCTGGTATTGCTGCATGGCGTTCATATCCCCTTTGAGGGTTAAGCGCCGACCGCCGCCGTTCAGTGTTTTGTCTGTATCGAACTGATCACTCGCTGCATTGGTGCCAGCATGTTCCCGCCCTACCGCCCGGGTAAGCCGGTATAAGGCGTCGTACTCAAATTTATTACCGGGGTCCACGCCTGCATTATTAAAAAAGATTGTTTGTTGGGCCTTGTCCTGTATTTGTATAATATTTTTAACCGGATCATAAGTATAATTCAGATCCTGCAGAATATCCGCACCTTTATTTCTCGTGGTCAGCAGGCGTATAAGATGGTAGGTTCTTTCGTCGTAAGTATAGTTCGAAACGGTATTATTTCCATACAATATTTTTTCACGCCGGGCTTTGGCATTGTAATCAATATTCTGCACGAACGGAACCGTTGTATTTTGACCCTGTATGAAGACATTTATTTGTTTCAGCAGATTGGCGTCGTTATATTCCGGCAATAGTTTACTGCCATCGGGGAGAACTGTTTCAATGTGTTTATTTACCGCATTAAACCTGGAAGCACCTGAAAATATTTCCGGATCAAGCAGGGTAGCCGGGTTTACTATATTCCAGTCAACAATATTTTTATAATCCGCCGCTAATTGCTTAAAGCTGCTTTTGGTGTTGCCCTTAAAGTCATATTCGGTAGTTTGTGTCATACCGGACTGGTCAAAGCTTTCAAATAATTTTCCGCGAAGATTAAGCAAGGTATCATTAGGCTGTCCCTCGCCATATACATTTAATCCGGTCATTTTTTCGGGAGAAGACGTGGTGACCGATTCAGTCAGCCATTGTTTTACCGGGCGGGACAGCTTATCATATTCCGAACGGAAACGGTGATCCCGGCTGTCCCAGGCGTAGACCGGCTTATCCAGTGCATCCCGAAAGGTCCAGCGTTCGCCACTGTCCATGGCCTCCTGATACACTTTCCTGCCGGTCATATCGTACCGGAACTGCATCACGGTATTGTTGCGGGCATCCACTACCGCACGCTGATTACCTTCGATATCGAGCACTGATTGTGTGGCATATTTCCCCAAAGCGCCATTATCTGCGATCGTATAAATGGTTCTTCCCAGGGAATCAAGATGTAATTGCAGCGGTGTATCGGCCTGTTTTGCCGTTAGCCAGGCAGCGCGTGTCTCCGGATCTGCCGGCTCGGGAGACAGGGGATTTGGGTTTCCTCTGTCTGCATACCACTGACTTTGCAGCACCATATCATTTTCATCATAAGCAAGCTGCTGCCATGCGTCAAACTCCGTTTTTATGAAACTGCCGTTAGCATGTGTTATGCGGATATTTCTCCCAATGGCATCATAATACAATATATCGGAAAACCCTATTTCCACCAGTTGCTTTTCGGATTCATACTGATAAGTGGTGCTGAAAAACGGTTCGTATTGCTTTACAGGGTTGCCTTTGTTATTCAGGATGGTCCTTCCGTTGCCCACCCAGCGTAAACCAGGCGTGGTGTCTGTCTGCACGATTGATCCGTTTTGCCATTGCAGCGCGATTCCCGGTTCCGCCTGCAGTTTCATTTGCAGGGTTTGCTGCATGCCGTTTAGATAAGCCACACTTGAAAATACCCTGCTGCTTTGCCCTTCCTGCAATTCGCTTATATGCGTTTCCCTTGCCGCATTGGCAAAACATACCGGCTGAGCACGGTCCATCCATGAAAAAAGATCATAGTAAAAAAATGAAGTCGCCTGCTGCAGGAATTTTTGCGGATCGGTGATCACCTCCGCCAGATCCGCCGGTGCAATGATGTTGTAAGCAGAGAGCGGCGCATCGCCATGGATCCCATCACTTTCCTTTCCATAAACGGAAGTAGCGATCACCATTCCCAGTTCATCAGAAATAATCTCACCGAAATTATTATTCATGTCTTTTATCCGGGCAACCTGTAATATCCGATAGTCAATTGCTTCGGCGACCGTTTTGTTATGCAGGGGGTCTTCTGTTTGGATCAGCAGCAATGAATACGCATCATAGGTAAGCCGTGTTTTCTCACCGAAAGCATCTTCTACCGCCACCGGCAGGTAAAATCTTTGCCGGGCATCGCTTACTGTTTCCGCTCCGTTCAAATATAAATTGCTCCCGGACGGAGCCCACCAGTTTGTTCCATCTGTCTGCACGTACCTTGCTTCATTGAGCATAGTATTGGTCACCCTGGCGCCAAACAGGTAAGCTGTCAAAAATGGGGTGAATGTTAGCTGATAGCTTTTAAAAATGAAACCGAGGGTATCCGCCTGCTGCAAAGGCAAGGGGGTCACCAGGTCATTGCTGAGATAAATGATCCGCTGCTCTTCTATCAGCCGTTTTTGCGGTATCGTATTGTTCGCATTAACCTCATAACCTATCTCCGCAGCCGTTAGAAAAGCATTCAGCATTTCATTCAACTGAAAAGCAGATCCGTTCAGGGGGCTTAATCCCGTTAGCTCATACATTTTTGTTACTGCCTGTTGCGGTATGCGATACGAATCCGGCTGGTCGAAATAATTGGTGACTCCATTCTCTGTGAACGTGGTCCGTAACCGCTCCTGCTCCTGCTGAATGGCTGCCGGCAACTGTGCATTGACTGTTTTCCTGCCATATACAACTGATGCGGATTTCAGCACATTCCCAAAAGCGTCTGTTTCAATGTTGAGGGTATGCGCTATACGCGGGTCATTCATATCCCGCTCATAATAAAAATTCACCGCTTCGCTTTCCTGCGTCTGCAAAATGGCATGCCGGTTGAGCTGCCGTGGTTGCAATAATCGGATCAGGTAGTTATGCATAGCCACCGAATAGGGTTCCGTTTGCAAAGCCGTTCCATCCGGCGAATATACTTCCTGCCGTAAGATGGTTCCTTTACAGGCACGCAGCGCTTCCCGGTATTCCGCCGGAGAAAGTCCTGCAGGGAGCCGGTGTTGTGGTAGGTCAAATTCAAAAGGTCCTTTATTATATTCCTTTTCAAATTGATTAAGGATAGCCGGTTCATTTATAAAAGCACCGGTATGAAACCAGGTGACTGTTTTTACCGGAGGCTGGTGCAGGTCTTCTTCCACGACATTGCTGGCGCCGGATAATTTAAAATTTTCGGCATCTTCCGTATCTGTCTGGTCCACCCTGCCGAAGCCGCGGAATTCTTTTTCGGGATGATCGTAGTAGCCGTGATGATAAGTATATTCATTGGTGAAATAAGTTCCCGCTACTTTATCATTGATCATTACCTTACTTACGCATTGCACCGGAAAAGGCAGCTTTGTGATCCACGGGGTGCCTGCTTTTTTATCTTCGAGGTAATAGGAGGTAGAACTTTTATATTCCCAGCTTAGCTCTTTTCCAAAATTATTTTTGTATGCATTGAGCAGGTAAGGCTTTTTCCCGCCCATCAGGTCGATATAGCGCCAAGGCGCATTTATATTGGCCGGCAGGGAGGACGACCAAACTATGCAGGCGGTTCCATTACCCAAAAAATCCAGTACTGCCAGCCGGTTAGGCAATTCGGCATCGGGAAACCCATCTATGGACAAGGTTTTGCTCCAGGCATTCCCGCTAAGATTAATCCAGGCTTTGCACTTGCTTTTACCGAGGTATAAAATGTCCGTAGCGCCGGTGCCGCTGATATCCGCGAGATGCAGGTAAGTGGGATTGAAAAGGTCGGGCGAATCAAATACCGGGGCAAAGTCCATGTTCACCTTAGCACCAAATTTTCCATAACCGAGATGGGGCCAGTAACATATTTCACCATTCCGGATACGTACAATATCCGTCATGCCGTCGCCGCTCATATCCGCCAAAAAAATGCTTTGCTCCGGATCATTGAAAACCATCGCAGGACCCTTTTCTTCATCAAACGGCTTGGGCGCCCGCTTCTCGGCATCATAGCCGGCCATCCCTTTGCTGGCATACCAGGCAAAAACATTTTCCTCCGAAACAATGATATCCGGCCTTCCGTCGCCGTTCAGATCAATGAACTTCGTATTCGCATCATTCAGGTCACTTACCGGCATTTGGTCAAACGACCGGAAGGGCTGCCATTGATGATCATCCGACAACTCGAAATAGCCTCTCACGTTTCCTGCAAGGCTTACGATGAATTTTCTACCATCCGCCTCCAGATCCTGCAACTGTAACAGTCCGGCCTGTAAACCCGTCAAGGAAGGCTTGGGCAATACCGGTGCTGCCATCGAAAAATTTCCCCCGCCTAAATTGGATTTATAAAACCACCCGTTGCCCTGTTCGCTTAAAATGCCTGATATGCCCTCATTCCAAAGGTCGAGCCATTGATAGTTTGCACCAATGCCAACAGGCGCATTCACCAGGTTATCCGGCGAAATATTTTGCACAGCGGTGTTCCATTGCATTTCCCTGTAACCAAATTCCATTGGCGCCCAGCTTTTTTTAGAATACCCATCACCATTTTTCTTATACCCGAACTGCTGCAATGAAATAATATAATCGGTTTCCGCATTACGTTGTTCATCCGGCGTTGCTGCGGGGTTTTGAAAATAACGGTATTGAGCGTTAAGCGAACGAACCAGACAGGGTGCCTCATTGACACCATTGTTCAGTTCTTTAAAATAATGAAAGAAGAGTATGCGTTGGCACAGACGGTAGGTGCGCACTTCAAAGCAGGCATGACGATCGGAAAACGCATCAAGGCGGGAAGACCAGTCACGTTGAATCTGCGGATCGGGATTATCCGTATCGTGATCGCCGAAATCAAAAACCACTTCAAATATGTATCCCGGACCGGCAGGCGGATCAGGATTATATGCTTTAGCTATATCGGTCTGATATGGGGTTTTATTTCCATACTTCACACGCTTCAGATAAGCATTGGCAAATGTTGCATTACCATTAAACCGGTTTTGCTCCGGCAACTGCCTGACAACATTTACCAGGTTTTCCTGCACATATTCAAATTCCATGCAATTGCCCCTGTCGTCGAAGCTCAGTTCCGGCAGCCACCTGAATACCCGCCGGTCATCTTTGGGATCTGAAATACGGGCGGCACCGGTTCTTCCATAGATGGTCACCACATTATTAGCAGAGGTAGTCCTCCAATAAAAAGATACCCCTTTTTGGGGAGTGATGCGCTCAATACGGTACTGGTTTTTTTCTATCCGGGGCCGGTACCTTCTCACCAGTTCACCTGATGGTGCGGTAAATTCAGCAAATATCCAGTCCCCGCTATTATCCTGCTCCAACAGAGGCACCAGGTCTTCAACACCGGTAAGCATAAATACATCACTTTCATCCGCATCCTGGTAAAGCGGCAGCTGCTGATCTGTTCTTCGCTGGATCGAAGGGAAATTTATGCTCCAGCCCATGCCAAAGCAACTATTGCCTGATCCTGAATCATAGCTGAGTGAAAGAGCAGGCGAAAAATCACTTCTCGTTTTGGAAAGAGGAAGAGGTATCGAAAAAGCTGCTGTGCCGTTGGCTGCATTCACCTGAAATTTTTCATCTATACCCTTTATGGCCCCCCCACCCCTGGGCAACGTTATGGAAGGGATCTGAACAAGGCCGGAAGCTGTCTGTGTAGTATCTTTTCGGGGTTTATTTGTAAAAGAAGTATCCTCCCCGAGGTAATCAGGCATTTGTCCAATCTCTCTTTTGAAGTTCTCGGGGCCCTTCATACAATGAGATTAAAATCGTTAGAAGAATAATAATTTAAAGCAACAACAGATGAGAAAAGTTTTGAAGCACTATATTAACTTCAGCTTTCAGAATTAATAATAAATTGCTTTACAAAAATACACTTCGGAGAAGTTGTCTGACAAGCGTATTTCTACGTATTTTTTTAAAACAGGCGTTTTATCGTAATGAGGGCTAAATGGGTAATTTTTCTATAGGACTAAAAATTTTTGATAATTGATGAACAACGGATTTTATAAGCTATTATATGAGAATCATAGACCGGGTTTATAGGAGACTTATTTCGCAGCACCGGGGATCGGAACAAATATGTAATTTTTACAATATAACTGAGAATTGACAGGGAAGCCAAACCTCGTTAACCTCGAAAGAATCTTTTTGAACCATCACCCGGGACATTTCCCCGGCCATCGCGGACCACTGTATTACCGAGGTATCGGACTGGTTTATAACATATTGAATGACTAACATATTCAAGATACTATTTTCGATTGTTCCGCAGGGCCTGGAAAAATTATTTTCATCATAGAATTTGCAGACCGATTAGAAATCGGAAGTCCTCCTGCTCCATTGAGTAAAAATTTCCCCGTTTTGTAGAAAATAAGCATTTCTTATACAGAGACATGCTATAAATACTTTATTATGAATATTTTAAACGTAATATGTATATCTGGCATGTTTTTTAAGGTTAAAATATTGTTAAAAATTTCCACATATCTTTAAAAATAAACAAAATGAAAACTTCATCTATGCCAGCTAACAAAAGAAGCATTAAGGCTATATTCCCTTCTTTTGCCGATCTTTTAATATTATTGATCATTTTAGCTGGCAGTACAAGCTGTAATCATCATCCGTTACCCTCCCCCTCCCCCTCACATCGTTATCAGCAAGTTAATCTTGTTTCGGATACTGCAGGATATGGTGCAGCAACGATTGATCAAAACCTGAAAAATGCCTGGGGCATTGCCATCGTCCCTTCCGGACCTATATGGGTATCTGACAATCATACCGGAATGACCACAATATATGATGCTACGGGCAAGACATTAATTCCACCTATTACTATTCCTTCTGCTGATCCAAAGAGTCCTGGAGCGCCTACGGGGCAAGTATACAACTATACTCCGGATTTTATCATACCATCCAGCATGAAAAAAAGCAAATTTATTTTTGCCGGTGAGGATGGAACTATCAGTGCGTGGAACTCGGGTAGTGCAGCTGTAATAGTGGCAGACCGATCCGGCGAAGAAGCTGTTTATAAAGGCTTAACTATTGCTCAAAATGATTCGGCCAATTATTTATATGTGGCTAATTTTAAAGAAGGTCAAATAGATGTATTTGATAAAGATTTTAAATATGTCAGCGGCACGTCTTTCAATGACCCTGCAATTCCATCCGGCTTTGCTCCTTTTAATATTGAAAATATCGGTGGAATGCTGTATGTAACATATGCAAAACAAATGGGACCCGATAATGAAGATGACCAGCCTGGCATGGGTAATGGTTATGTGGATATTTTCAAGCCTGATGGATCACTGGTAAAACGTTTTGCTTCACAGGGGAAGTTGAATTCCCCATGGGGAATCGCTATGGCTCCGGAGGGATTTGGTTTGGGGCATAATACCATTCTTATCGGAAATTTCGGAGATGGAAAGATAAATTATTACAATAGTCATGGAGATTTTCAGGGCCAGCTAAAGGATGAAAAGGGTAAGGTGATTGTTATTGACGGCTTATGGGCAATTACATTTCCAGGTGACAACGTTACATCGATTAACTCCGACTGGCTTTTCTTTACCGCCGGACCTAATGATGAAGAGCATGGGCTTTTCGGTTATCTAACACAAAATCTTATGAAAAGCCCGTCGAAACCCGGATCTTATTAGTGAACTGTACTGGGTACCCCTGCGGAATTAAGCGAAAAACTGCGGACTGCTATTGGTGATGATATTATTCCGTTCCCCATGGAACCGGAGATGTGCTAATGCTATGCTTGCTTCACTAATGGTGAGCCGCAGTACGCGCTGGTTTCCGACAGAGAAGACTACCCTACCGTCTTTTTGTTTGGCAGCATTGCGCTCAACAACAGCAGAAACAGAATTACTGGCTTTGACTGGACCTGAAAATCACCCTTCCGACATTCATCCTATTCACAAGCATAAATCAATTTTTGTTGCATCTATGGCGAAGACAATTCCTATCAGATTGATGTCTGATTTATGGTCATCCAGATACAGCTGCTTTGCTGCCTTAATAATAATAAGTAAGATGACTAAATATTCATAGATTCGATAACAAGGGCTCTCGTTAGCTCTTGTTAATGTGCTTATGGTTACCAGCTTTCTGATACCGAGATGATATAATGTGTCTGCATTTGCTTTGAAGCACAACAAAGTGTTACGGACGTTTTCCAGATGTGTTAGCTATCCAGATGCCATACATAAATATGGTAGAGGGGCAAAGAAGTTCTCCGGATTTACAAGGACTTAAAAAATGGTTGGAAATACCCCTCTTGAATCGTCGGATTTATTTGACTGTGTCTGTATCCCAATACGCTCTTTTAAAAATTCCTCGGTCGTAAAAATAGTTAGCGCTGATAAGACAGCCTTTTTTCTACGCTTTATTAGGCAAGATGAAGATGTTTAGATGATTTATATCAATCACCTGAATATTGGTAAGCAATGATGTAAGTAATTTTTTTGCTTTTGTATAATCATTTTCTTTAAGTTGGCCAATAGCCTCATTTATATTTGCGTCAAGACGCTTGATAGTATTGATTTGCCAAAAAATTGCCATGGTATGAATGAGGCTAACCACTAAAATATTTTTCTAACCAAAGTAACTTTACTTTCCGGGTAGGCATAAAAGGGAACTCAATCCCAGATAAACAGTCCTGTATTCATTGCTGCTATGCCTGCCCTTCATCCAAGACTTAACCAGTGAGAATGAATCGGAAAAGTATTTTGTAATCAATAATGCAAGCTTTATCTTTGGCGTCTAATCCCGGGCAAAGTTCGGAACTTCCCATGCCTTCAAGCAGCATTTTCGCGAAATTTCTGATAAAGTTGATTTTAATAATAGATCCATTTTTGCTATATTTATTGGAACATTAATAGAAAACGACTATTCATGGCAGTTACAATTCAACTTCAAGTCAATGGAGAAAGGCGTACTGTAGATATCGACCCGGCCACTCCCCTTTTATATGTTTTGCGTAATCAGCTCCAGCTGAACGGGCCAAAGTATGGCTGCGGCCTGCAACAGTGCGGCGCTTGCATGGTGTTATTGGATGGGAAGGCCGAGTTCAGTTGCATGACCCCCGTGGAAGCGGTAAAAGATCAATCTATTACTACCCTGGAGGGGCTTACCCGGCCGGATGGTACCCTGCACCCGGTGCAGGATGCTTTTGTAAAAGAGCAGGCAGCACAATGTGGATTTTGTCTAAATGGCATGGTAATATCCTCAGTTTCCCTCTTGCAGGAGAACCCTAGCCCGGATGATACGGCTATTCGTGCAGGAATGCAAAGAGCGCTCTGCCGCTGTGGCTCGCAAGCAAGGATTATCCGTGCAGTCAAACGGGCAGCAAAATCAAATCGATAATACCTTCATACTGAGATCCAGTAAATCAGCCCTTTATGAATACTTCCAGAAGAACATTCATTAAAACAACCGGTAGTCTGACTATTGGCTTCACATTAATTGGCGGTTTTTCAAGCTGTTCATCTGCATCAGAGAAAGATCCTGAACTGCCGAGGAGCCTCCGAAGGTATCCTACTATAGATGCGTGGCTTCGAGTATTGGACGATGGGAAAGTTCAGATTTTAACAGGTAAAATGGAACTTGGCCAGGGCATCCGCACAGCTATTGCGCAAGTAGCTGCCGAAGAGCTCAACTTAAAAATGGAAAATGTGGTCGTAATCCTGGCGGAAACGGGACGCACGCCGAATGAAGGTTATACTGCCGGCAGCGGTTCCATAGAAGGGAGTGCCATGTCTGTGAGATATGCAGCTGCTTATGCCAAGCAAAGGCTGCTCGCATTGGCTGCTGCTGAGTTGCAGGTTTCAGTAGGGCAACTTCAAACCGCTTCCGGAACAGTCCAAACCAAAGACGGCACCCATAAGCTCACCTTCCTGGAAATTTTGAAAGGAAGGGAGTTGAAAGACGAAATCCATATGCCGGTTGCTTTAAAGCCAAGAAATAATTATTATTTGGTAGGCAAAGCTATTTCACGGGCGGATATTGGTCGTATGGTACGGGGAGAGCCGGTATATGTTCAGGATCTTCGGTTTCCAGGTATGGTGCATGCCCGCACGATTCGCCCCCCGGTTTATGGAGCGAAACTCATAGAGATAGATCAGGAGGCTGTAAAGAGAAAGGTACCGGGGCTCTTGAAAATAGTGGTAAACGGTAGTTTTCTGGGTGTGATCGCCAAAGATGAATACCCAGCCATACAAGCGCAAACATTCGTGATTGACCATGCTCAGTGGTCATATCCTCCATCCTTCCCTGAAACAGCTACAAAGGACCTGGCAGCTTATCTCAAAGCTTTGCCGGTAAAGACTACGGAAGTAGCAAAAAGAGGGAATATAACTGCATCTTCAGATGGAAATGCGTCACTGAAGGCCAGCTATTTCAAACCTTATATTATGCACGGTTCCATAGGACCCTCTTGTGCCGTAGCACGCTATGAGAAGGGTATGCTTGATGTATGGACACATAGCCAGGGAGTATATCC
>DASULB010000417.1:0-17753 GCA_036278455.1 Chitinophagaceae bacterium
AATCCTTTTCATTTTAAGCCTCCTGGTTTAACTGTTTAATAAGAGGGTTACATATAGTTAAACCCAATATTCATACCATAGTTTAATTGAGAAAGCCGATAGGATGTTATATGGTTAATTTCCGGTTATGAACGGTTGAGAGGTGCCCTTCACCGGGAATCCGGCCTTAAACCAGCCTTCTGAAAACCCCTCAGGGACAATAAAAAGTGCCGCGAAGAAAAGAATCCAGCGCCAAAACGCCGATTTGGCAGACGCTTTACCCGAAAAGAGGCGATCCGTGGCGGTTACTTCAGTTTTTCCTTGATCTCACTCAGTTTCAGCAAGGCTTCCACCGGTGTCAGCCGGTTGATGTCAAAACCTTCCAATAACGACCTGATTTGCTGGAAAACTTCGGTATGCGCGTCAAAGATGCTGAGCTGGTATTGTGCGGGAAGTGTTTTTTTGAGTTTCTTTTCCAGGGGGGCGGCCAGGTGTTTATCTTCGAGCTGGGATAATATCTCGTTGGCCCTGTCGATGAGTTCCGGCGGCATCCCTGCCATGGTTGCCACGTGGATACCAAAACTGTGACGACTGCCCCCGGGCGTGAGCTTTCTTAAAAAGATGATCTTGTTGCCGGCTTCCTTGTTGGAGATATGGAAATTCCGGACACGGTCCAGTTTATTTTCCAGCTCATTTAACTCGTGGTAATGGGTGGCAAACAGCGTCAGTGGCCGATTGGGAGTATAATCATGCAGGTATTCCACAATGCTCCAGGCAATGGAAATGCCGTCATAGGTGCTGGTGCCGCGTCCTATTTCGTCGAGCAGGATCAGGCTGCGCGCGGTCAGGTTATTGATGATGCTGGCTGTTTCGTTCATCTCCACCATGAAGGTGGATTCTCCGCCGCTGAGGTTGTCCGAGGCGCCTACCCGGGTAAATATTTTGTCCGTCAGGCCGATCTCAGCGGCGGTGGCCGGTACGAAGCTGCCGATATGGGCCATCAGTGTAATGAGCGCCGTCTGCCGGAGCAGGGCTGATTTACCGCTCATGTTCGGGCCTGTAAGAATGATGATCTGCTGATCTTCTTTGTTGAGTGTCAGGTCATTGGCCACATAAGCCTCCCCTGCCGGCAAGGAGCGTTCAATGACCGGGTGCCTGCCTTCGGTAATATGCAGGCCGCTATCCTCTTTGATCTCGGGCCGCCGGTATTGGTATTGAAGGGCGATGTGGGCGAAACACAAAAGACAGTCCAGTTGTGCCAATAACTGTCCGTTAAGCTGTATGGATGAAATATAGGGTTGCAACTGAAGCAGCAATGCGTCGAACAATTGCAATTCAATGGCGAGTATCTTTTCTTCCGCCCCCGTAATCTTTTCCTCGTATTCTTTCAGCTCAGGGGTGATATAGCGTTCCGAGGTCGTGAGCGTTTGCTTGCGGATCCACCCTTCAGGCACTTTATCCTTGTGGGTATGAGTGACTTCCAGATAATAACCGAACACATTATTGAATCCCACCTTGAGGGAGCTGATGCCGGTGGCTTCCGCTTCCTTGCGCTGCATCCTGGCGAGGTACTCCTTGCCGGAATGGGCAATCTCTCTTAAATCATCCAGCTCCTGGTGGACGCCGCCGGCGATGAGGCCGCCTTTGGCGGCCTGCACGGGTGGCTCCTCCGTCAATTCAGCCAGGATCTTTTCCACGATGGGCGTGCAGGGATCCAGTTCCCCGGCCAGCCGTTTCAAATAAGGCTCTTTCAGCCCTTCGCAAAGCTGGCGAATGGCCGCTACCTGCTGTAATCCCCTGGCCAGTTGCCCCACCTCGCGGGGCGATATCTTTTTTAAGGGAATTTTTGAAACGATCCTTTCCATATCGCCGATCTGCCTGAGGTGGCGGCTCAGCCCCGTCGCCAGGTCCTGTTCTTTGATCAGAAAAGCCACCAGGTCCAGTCTTTCAGCTATTCGCGCGGCAGCCCGAAGGGGAAATATGATCCAGCGCTTGAGCATCCGGGCGCCCATGGGCGTCACCGTCTGGTCCAGTACATCCAGCAGGCACCGTCCCTGTTCATGGCCGCTGTGCAGCAATTCCAGGTTGCGGATGGTGAATTTGTCCATCCACAGGAAATCCTCCCTGTCAATGCGCCGGATGGAAGTGATGTGGCCCAGATGAGGATGGGCGGTCTCCCGAAGATAGTGGATCGCGGCACCGGCCGCGATGATGGCACAGGACATCCCTTCTATGCCAAAACCCTTCAACGAAAGGGTCCCGAAATGGGAAAGCAGCGTTTCGGTGGCATAAGCCTCCGAAAAGATCCATTCATCCAGCGTGTTGGTGCAAAACCCTGCGGATGTTTTATCCCCGAAATGCGCGCGAAAGTCCTTTTGTCCGCCCCGCTGATGGATCACCTCGGCGGGCTGAAAGCTTTCCAGCAGGTTTTCCACATATTCCAGGTCTCCTTCCGCGGCAAAGAATTCCCCTGTGGAGATGTCCAGAAAAGCGATGCCTCCCCGCGGGCCATCCATATGTACCGTGGCCAGGAAATTGTTGGTTTTGTTTTCCAGCAGTTTTTCATGAGTGGCTACCCCGGGGGTGACCATCTCGGTGACGCCGCGTTTGACCACTCCGACCGCCTGTTTGGGATCCTCCAGCTGGTCGCAGATGGCGACGCGGTAACCCGCTTTGACCAGCTTATGAAGATAGGTGTCCAGCGCATGATGGGGGAATCCGGCCAGCTCCACGCTGGATGCGGCGCCATTGGAGCGTTTGGTGAGCACAATGCCGAGCACCCCCGCGGCGATGACGGCGTCCTGCGCAAAAGTTTCATAAAAATCCCCTACGCGAAACAGCAGGATCGCATCAGGGTATTTGGCCTTAATGGTGCGATGTTGCTGCATCATCGGGGTATCACCGGCTTTATTTTTTCCCATACTGGCAAAAATAAGCAAAGCGGTCAGCTTTATCCCGTCCCCTGGGGAAATATATTTCGTCTTTACCGACGTTTTAGGGCATTTCACCGACATTCCGGGCTTCACAGCCTATTGGCATTATGAGATGCGTTCCGGGGTGATTAGCTTTGTGAAAAATTATTATCCATGGCAGCGGAGCAAAACAGGGATTCTTGGGAACACAGACGTGACCAGAGACGTGAACAGCGGGAACAGAGAAGACGGGCGGGCTGGGAACGCCATATACAGCGGCGAACCGCCCATTGCCAGAATATGAAGCACAGCAATAAAAGCTGGATCGGAATCGGGATCATCTCCATCGGTGTGGTGTGGCTGCTCAATGTGTTGGGTGTACCCATGCCCGAATGGCTGTTCACCTGGCCGGTACTGCTGATTGTGATCGGGATATTCTCCGGACTGGCTTCCGGTTTCCGGAACATGGGATCGGTGATTGTGATCTTCATCGGCCTGGTCTTTCTGGCCCGGGATTCTTTATGGCCGGGCATCAACATGGGTAATTACCTGTGGCCGGTCATTCTCATCTTTGTGGGGGTAGCCTTTCTGATAAAAAGGCATCGTTGGGACCACAAAATGGAATGGTTCAGGCAACAGCATCCTGAATGGAAGAGTTGGCACGAACATTTGCAACAACAATGGCGTCAGCATCAATGGACGGAACCCGGGCAACCGGGGGGGGCTTCATCCCCGCTGCCGGAAAGCGGGCCGGATGATTCAGGAACCGAGACCGCTGAAAAGCAGCCGGCCGCACCCCTGACGGCGGATTCTTCCCGCCGGGAAGAAAGTGCTTCCGGGCAGGACTGGCTGGACATCACTACGGTGTTCGGCGGGTCGCGGCGTCATGTGATCTCCAAGAATTTTAAGGGAGGAGATCTCATCAATGTATGTGGCGGAACGGAAATCGATATGACCCACGCCGATATACAGGGTACGGTGACCATTGACGTCGTGGCATTATGGGGGGGCATCAGGATCGCTGTGCCGCCCAACTGGCAGGTAAGGATGAACGTCACCCACCTGATGGCGGGCACCGATGTCCGCAGGGGAAACAGTTCCGCCCTGCAGGACCCCAATAAAGTGCTGATTTTTACCGGGACGGTGCTCATGGCGGGAATTGAGATACGGGATGCATTGTAACCGGATAAAGGACCACCGTTCCGTGCCGGCAAAACATGGTTTGTTTTTAAAAAACGGACCATAAAAGTCAACCCCGCGGCGTTAGACATATAAACCACAAAAACCAAATAAATCACATCGTATGGATTGGTATATTGCTAAGATCGTTTATCAGATCCTCGTTTCAGGTGAGGAACAAACCGCCCAGTTCGAAGAACAATTGCGTCTTATTCAGGCCGACAGTAAACAGGAAGCGCTGGATAAAGCCACGTCACTTGGCGAGCAGGAAGAGTCAGTGTTTTACAATTACAGGGACCAGCCCGTCTACTGGAAGTTCCTCGATGTCCCCGAGTTGCAACCGGTACAGCAACTCAATGACGGACTGCAGTTATATTCCCATTTGGAACAACCCGAATACGCTGAATCCTACCTGGCACTGATGGAAAGCAAGGCCGAGAGCGTCCGCACGGATAAAGAGTACCTGTTTTGATTCACCGGCTTTTAAATACGCGGCATTTTGGCTGAACCACTGATCGCCCAACGCAGATTTTATTTGACCTATATTGTCTATTGGGTGATATGGATCATCATTCAGACCAGTCTGTTGCAATGGTATGGGCTGCCGGCCAAACAGTCCCTGGCCGACAGCGCGGTCACCTTTGTCTTGCTGGCCGTGGTTTGCGTGATCGTGTGCAATATCCTGACCTACTACCAGCCTTCAAGGGACCTGATGGTCTATCTGTGCGTGCTGGGAAGCATTGCCACGGTGGTATGGGGATTTGCGGACAAGGCATTACTGCAGGTGCTGGTATATACCTCAGATACACATACCGAATTGCTCAATAAGTCCATTCCGGTGAGATTTTGCATCGGCTTTTTGAACATCGGCTGGATTATCCTGATCACCCTTTTCTGGAAGAAGATGGAGGAACAGCGGGATGCGCAGAACAAGGAGGACGATCTGGATAAGATCTCCCGTGATGCTGAATTGTATAAGTTACGGCAGCAACTGCATCCTCATTTCTTGTTTAACAGCCTTAATTCCATCAATGCGCTGATCCACAGCCAGCCGGAACAGGCGCGTATGATGGTCCAGCAATTATCGGAATTTCTTCGGGGAACCTTAAAGCGGGAAGAAAACCAGATGATCACTTTGGCCGAAGAACTGGAATACCTGCAGCTGTATCTGGATATAGAAAAAGTACGTTTTGGCCACCGTCTGAGAGCCACCTTTGATACGGTGGCCGAGACATCAGCGCGTAAAGTGCCGCCCCTTGTATTACAACCCCTGATGGAAAATGCCATTAAGTTCGGTTTATATGGCACGACAGGGGACGTGATTATCGGACTGCATGCGCGGATGATCGATCATTATCTGGTGGTGGCGATCACCAACCCGTATGAAGCGGATATGCAAATGCCTGAAGGGACGGGTTTTGGACTAAAATCAATCCGGCGAAGGTTGTATTTGTTATTCGGCCGCGATGACCTGATGGAGGTCAACCAGGAAGGAGATTTTTTTACTGTCATTTTTAGAATACCACAACATGAAGATTAAAACCGTGATCATCGATGATGAGCCTTTGGCCAGGGAAATCGTTAAGGAATACCTGCAGGCGTTTCCCGAAGTGCAGTTCTCCGGGGAATGCGGTGATGGCTTTGAAGCCGTGAAAGCCATCACTGAGCACCGGCCTGACCTGATTTTCCTGGATATACAAATGCCGAAAATCAGCGGCTTTGAAATGTTGGAACTTTTGGAGGAGCCGCCGGCGGTGATTTTCACCACCGCTTTTGACGAATATGCCATCCGTGCCTTTGAGGCCAACGCGATAGACTACCTGCTGAAGCCTTTTTCCGAGGAACGTTTTAAAATGGCTGTACAAAAATTCCTGGACCAACGCAACGACATCCGGGAGAAAATGCCGTCCCTGATGGCATCCGTTCACAAAAGCATGCCTTTACAGCGTATCGTGATCCGCGACGGCAGCAAGATAAAGATCATTCCACTGCATGAGGTGATCATGCTGGAGGCGGCCGATGATTATGTGAAGATCCACGCTTCCGCGGGTATATTCCTGAAGAAAAAGACGATGTCCTCATTCGAGGATACCCTTCCGGAGTCACAGTTTGTCCGTGTGCACCGTTCCTATATGGTCAACATCGCCCAGATCACCCGCATCGATCCGATGGAAAAGGAAAACCATGTGGCTTTGCTCAAGGCCGGCCCACGCGTACCGGTGAGCAAGTCAGGCTACCAGAAACTCAAACAGGTACTGGACCTGTAGAGTCGCCCGGCACACCTGGTCGCGGCGTGATCCTTTTGCCCGGTGGGTGGTGATGGGTGTGAGTGCAACCCTTAGTTATAAACCTTCACCATAAAAACGAAAGGCTGTAGTTTTTTGATTTGATCCACCCTGCTCAGATGTTGCAGGGAACTCTGTTTATGCAGCAGCGCGTTTTTGTTAAATCCCTTTGGCAGGCTGTCCAGCATGTCCAGGAGAAAAGAGGACTTCACGGCGAAGGCGATGTCATCGGACGGTGATTGTTTACCGGTGATGATCCCCAGTACCTGCCCCCTGGTGTCTATCAGCGGTCCCCCGCTGTTTCCCGGGTTCACGGGGATGGAGATCTGATAGGAATCCGAATCTCCCCTGAAACCGGTCTCGGCGCTGACATAGCCTTTGCCGTAAACGATCTCATTGCGGGGATAACCCAGCGTATATACTTCATCGCCGAGCGGCACTGCGGTCTTTCTCAGATCATAGGGAAGCGCCGGCAGGCTAAAGGTCGAATCCATGACTTTTAAGATGGCCAGATCCGAATGGGTGTCCTGATAAACGATCGACGCCTTCAGGGATTCGCCCCCGGCGGTTTCCACGTAGATGGAATCGGCGCCGGCGACCACATGGGCGTTGGTAGCGATAAAGCCCGCAGAAGAGATGGCAAATCCCGTACCGCCGTACTGGCCCGGATTGGCGGGTGCAGCTTTTTTGGAATGAATATCATTCATCAGGCTGTTCTGGGACCGTTTAATGTTATCGATCTCGCGGCGCAGAATGGTGTAACTGTTTATTTTATGATCGCTGTAATTCTGGCTCAACCAGACCCCTCCGGCTGTGATCAGTAAAGCGATGGCGGCGGCAATACCGGCTATTTTCCACAGGTACCGCTTCATGAAAATGACCGGCTTCCCGGCAGAGGGACGTTCCCCGGAGGGCTGCCCCCGCAAACTTTCCTTTGCTTTCCAGGCACCATAAGCCTGGTTCAGTTCCCCTTTCAGGTGGGCGGTGTCATGGTATTCCACGAGATAATTTCTGATATCAGCTTGCTCCTTCAGCAACTGTCCGGCCTCTGCATCCTGACCGCAGAAGGCCTCAAACCGGGCACGTTCGTCCGGGGCCATGTGCCCATCCAGGTAACGATCGGCCTGTTGCAGGAAATGTATGAGATCTTTCATCACGGGGTTCCTTTTTGTTTATAGTGGTCAAAGAATATTTTTTTTAGGCGGTTCAGGCATTTATATTTTTGCGTTTTGGCATTGTCCGGGTTCGTATAGCCGAATTTCTCGGCGATCTGTTGCATGGATAACTGCCGAAGGTAAAACTGCTCCAGCAGGCTCTTACAGGGCTCTCCTAATTTTTCCAGCGACGCGCTCATGATCCGGAACCTTCCTTCCTTTTCCCAGTGCATCTGCAGATCCTCCTCCAGATTCCCCACCATTTCCTCTTCGTTGCCTTGGGTGACCAAAAACTTTTTCTGCCGTTGGTGTAGCTGCTTGAGCCAGAGCCGGCGGCCGACAGCATATAAATAAGTCTTTAACTGGCACTCCAGCACAAAAGCGGGGTCTTTGGCTTTTTCATAGAGCACGATCAGTGTCTCCTGGAATAAATCCTTCGCATCGTCTTCATTGCCATGGTTGTTGATCACCATCCGGGAGATCATGGGAAAATAGTCTTCATAGAGCAACTCCAGGGCTTTTTCACCATGCTGCGCCAATCCTTCCAACAAGGCCTTGCTTGTACCGTTTGAATATCGTCCGCTCACTGTTTAATACTGATTTAAGGGGTTTGGTAACCCAAAGTAAGATTAAAATATTTAAAAAATTTCCGGTACCCCCGGGTTACCTTTTGCCGAATAACGTATAAATAATCGTAAACACTGTTTTAAACGTTTAAAAAAACCATTAGTTATGAAAAATTTATTGAAAGTCGGCGTATTAGCCATGGCACTGGGTATGTTTGTAGCTGCTTGTAACTCCGGTACCAACACCGGAAATGCCAATGACAGCACCAATACGGAAATGTCGGCACCTGCCACTTCCCAACCGGCACCCAGTGATACAATGGCTCCCGCAGATACTACCGGAGCGGATACCACCAAGATGTAATCAGCAAAAAACGGTATAATTTTCAGAACCACCGGTGATCCCGGTGGTTTTTTCATTTTTATCCACCAATCATTCAAAATATGAGCCATATTTTGAATGATTCTTAAAAAATAAGGCAGGGGTATTGTTTTTATAAAACCGGAATGTATCTTTGCCCATAGAATACTAAGACACATGGCAACGCGGTTCTGTTTTTTCGATCATTACTTTTATTTCTTCGGAAAGGAGAACTGAGGTTGTATGCCAAAATAAATGCAAAAGGGCCTCAGATAAAAATCTGAAGCCTTTTTTTATGTAAGCACCATTAAAGTTGAGCAAATTAATTAATCATGATCACGGTGAGCAGCTATTTTCCCGGCTATTTTTTTTATTTCTTTTTTAACAGAAAGGGCGGGATGGCTGTGCAATGATCCAATAAAAGCATACAGGTCCCGCCCCCGATGAGGCGGGATTTTTTTTTGAAAAATTAAAACGGTGGTGACAAACCAAAGCATTTATGTCATTAAAGATCGCCATACAGGGTTTTGAAGGCTGCTTTCATCAGATTGCGGCGCAGCATTATTTTGGCAGAGACATGGAAATCGTTCCCTGTGTCAGCTTCGGAGCGGTAGCCAGAAGCGTCGGCTCCAGGGATGCGGCGGCGGGCGTCATGGCCATTGAAAACTCCATTGCCGGTAGCATCCTGCCAAATTATCACCTTTTGCAGCAGTCCAGTTTGTATGTGGTGGGGGAGATCTACCTCAACATCCAGCAGCACCTCATGATGCTGCCCGGCGGGACGCTGGAAGATATTCACGAGGTGCATTCCCATCCGATGGCGCTGTTGCAATGCATGGATTTCCTGGAACAACATCCGGGATGGCGGCTGGTAGAGACGGAGGATACCGCCTTAAGTGCAAAAATGCTTGGTCAGCATCACGCCATACACCGGGCGGCGATTGCCGGGAAACTGGCGGCGGAACTCTATGGCCTGACGATCGTCTCGCCTGCCATTCAAACGGAAAAGAAAAATTACACCCGTTTTCTGGTCCTCAGTAAACAAGAGAATAAACGGTGGGAGGAAGGCCCTAACAAGGCCTCTGTTTACTTCCAGGTGGCCAACACCCATGGTTGTCTGGCCAAGGTGTTGACCTGTATCGGCGAAGAGGGGATCAACCTGTCCAAGTTGCAATCTTTCCCGGTGCCGGGAGGAGAGTGGAAGTATTTCTTCCATACGGACATGGAATTTGAAAAGGTCGATCAGCTCCATCACGCGGTGGAGAAGATCACCCCGCTGACGGAGAAATTGAGGGTATTGGGGGTCTATCGAAAAGGATTGACGGTGTAAGCAAGGGTATAAGTAACAAAAAACAGGGAAAGTACCGGCAGCCTTCGGGGTGCAGGCATAAACAAAAAAACAAACATCAATGATAAACATACCGGCCGCGAAAAGATTGGATGCTATCGGAGAGTATTACTTCTCCAGGAAGCTTAGGGAGATAGAAACGTTGCACACCCCTGAGATCAAAGTCCTCAACCTGGGCATCGGCAGTCCGGACCTGCCGCCGCATCCTGAGGTGGTGCGGGCGCTTCACGAAGCCGCTTTGCTCCCGGACAATCATGGGTATCAGAGCTACAAAGGGGCGCCCGCGCTGCGCAGGGCTTTCTCCGCGTGGTATGAAAAAAGCTATGGTGTTTCGCTGGACGCTGACAGGGAGATCCTGCCGCTGATCGGTTCCAAGGAAGGAATCATGCACATCAGCATGACATTCCTCAACGAAGGCGATGAGGTATTGGTCCCCAATCCGGGCTATCCCACTTACCGTGCCGCCACCCAGCTGGCCGGCGGAACCTGTGTGGACTATGACCTGGTCGCGGAAAAAGGGTGGAAACCGGACCTGGAAGGATTGGCCGGGAGGGATTTATCCAAAGTGAAGCTGATGTGGGTCAATTACCCGCACATGCCTACCGGGGCACTGGCCGATGAAGGGTTCCTTAAAGAACTGGTGGCTTTTGCATCCACCCACAACATCCTGTTATGCCACGACAATCCTTACAGCTTTATCTTAAATGACCACCCGGCGAGTTTGCTGCAGATGCCGGGAGCCATGGAGGTGGCCCTCGAGCTTAATTCGCTCAGCAAATCCCATAACATGGCTGGCTGGCGCATCGGCGTGCTGGCTGGCAAAGAGGCTTTTATCCAGGAGGTATTGCGTTTCAAAAGCAATATGGACTCCGGTATGTTCCTGCCGATGCAGCTGGCCGCCGCGCGCGCCCTGCAATTAGACGACCAGTGGTACCGCGAACTTAACACCATTTATACAGGCCGCCGCCGCAAGGTATATGAGCTGATGGATCAGCTCGGCTGCAGTTACCAGAAGGGGCAGTCGGGCATGTTTGTCTGGGCCAGGGTACCCGAAGGTTATGCTGATGGATTCGCGCTGAGTGACGAAGTACTCTATAAGGCAAAGGTTTTTATCACACCCGGTGGCATATTTGGAAGCAACGGCACGGATTACGTCAGGGTGAGCCTTTGCAGGAGCGAGGAGGTTTTTGAACAGGCTACCCGGCGGATCAGGGAAGCAATTCCTTACAGGCCGGCGGTGATCGGGAGCCTCTGACAGAAAGGAGATGTAACAACGGGAAGGCAATCTATTTTCCCTTCCTTTATAAAAAAAATCGCAACTTAAAATGACCATAACGATTGTCGGTGTCGGATTAATTGGGGGCTCCATGGCCATTACGCTCAGGGAGAAGGGATTCGCCCGGCGGATCATTGGCGTCGGCCGGCGCGAAAGCAGCCTGGACAAGGCGCTGCAATTGGGATTGATTGATGAGAAAATGGAACTGGCAGCGGCCATTAATGCATCGGACCTGATCATTTTAGCCGTGCCGGTGGACGCATTGACCGAGATGCTGCCAGGCGTGCTGGATCAGATAACGGACCGGCAGGTAGTGATCGATGTAGGGTCCACCAAGGAAAAGTTTTTGCACCTCATCAAAGAGCATCCGATGCGCAGGCGTTTTGTGGCGACCCACCCGATGGCCGGAACCGAGTACTCAGGGCCGGAGGCGGCGGTCAAAGATCTTTTTAAAGGCAAGAGCACCGTTTTCTGTGAGGTGGAGGACAGTGACACTGCCGCGGTGGAGATGATCAAGGGGATGTACGAGCTGCTGGGCATGCGGATCGTATACATGGATGCCGCCGCCCATGATCTTCATACCGCTTATGTGTCGCATATTTCGCACATCACCTCCTTCGCCCTGGCCCTGACGGTGCTGGAAAAAGAGAAGGAGGACAAAGCGATTTTTGAACTGGCGAGCGGCGGCTTTGAATCCACCGTGCGCCTGGCCAAGAGTTCACCCGATATGTGGGTGCCGGTCTTCCGGCAGAACAGGCATAATGTGCTGGATGTGCTTTATGAAATGATCCATCAGCTTAAACACATGAAAGAATTATTGCTGGACGAGGACTATGACGGATTTTATAAATTGATAAACAAGGCGAACGAGATAAAGAAGATCATTAAATAACCAAAAACATTAAAACGTCCAACGGCTCGACCGATTTTCAGAGGCCGGTATTTAACCAAATAAATCTCAAATTTCAATTCACATTAACTTTGACAATTATGGAACAAGTAGCTACAGCCCAGTCAGTCTGGCAGAAATTAGCTGACAAGGAGCCCCTGGTGATATCCGGGCCCTGCAGTGCGGAAACCGAGCTCCAGGTACTGGAGACGGCCATCCGACTGGCCAAGACCGGCAAAGTAGATATGCTGCGCGCCGGCATCTGGAAACCCCGTACCAAGCCCGGGAACTTCGAAGGAGTGGGAGCGGAGGGACTGCCCTGGCTGGAAAAGGCGCGGGAAATAACCGGACTGCCTTTTGCGGTAGAGGTGGCGACGGCCAAGCATGTGGAAGAGAGCCTGAAACATGGGGTGGACATCCTGTGGATCGGTGCCAGGACGACCGTAAACCCCTTTTCCATACAGGAAGTGGCCGATGCCCTGAGGGGGGTCGACATTCCCGTATTGGTAAAGAACCCCATTAATCCTGATCTTGATCTGTGGATCGGCGCCATTGAGCGGCTGCAAAAGGTGGGAATCCGGCAACTGGGGGTGATCCACCGGGGATTCTCAAATTACGGGAATACGGAATTCAGGAACGCGCCCATGTGGCATTTGCCCATTGAATTGAAACGCCGGATGCCCGAGATGCCGATCATCTGTGATCCGAGCCATATCTGCGGACGCCGTGATATCCTGCTGGAAATCGCGCAGAAGGCCATTGACCTGGATTACGACGGCCTCATGATCGAATCTCATATCGACCCGGACAAGGCCTGGAGTGACGCCAAACAGCAGATTACCCCCGAGGTGCTCGGAGAAATGCTGGGAAAGATCGCCTGGCGGCATGAGACCACCCAGAAAGAAGAGTTTCTCAACGCGCTGGCTACCTTCCGGGAGCAGATCAACCACATCGATGATGAAATACTGACCCTGCTGGGCAACCGGATGAAGGTGGCTGAAAAGATCGGGATCTATAAAAAAGAAAACAACATCATCATCCTGCAAACCAACCGCTGGAACCAGATATTGGAGAAAAGCATACAAAAAGGTGATAAGCTGGGGCTGACCAAGGACTTCATCCTGAAATTCCTGGACGCCGTCCACCTTGAATCCATTAACCGCCAGAACAGGGTGATGAACAAGCAAGAGGATTAAGGCAGTGACAAAAACGCATACAGAAACGGATGTTGTGAAAACAAAAGAATATACCTTTTCAGGGAAAACAGTCCCTTACTATTTCGGGGAACAACTTGGTTCCCTTCACCGCTATGCCGATCCGGCCAGCACTATATTGATCGTCGATGACCGTGTCAACCATTTCCATGGGGATAAACTGAAGCAGTGGCGAAAGATCATCGTTCAGGGAAATGAAACCTCCAAGGGCATCGGTGTCCTGGAATCGGTCATCGGTGAACTCATCAGCCTGGAATCCGACCGGAAAACGATGTTGATCGGTATCGGTGGCGGCGTGGTGACCGACCTGACCGGTTTTGTGGCCAGCATTTACATGCGCGGCGTCCCCTACGCTTTTATCCCGAGTACGTTGCTGGCGCAGGTGGACGCTTCCATAGGGGGGAAGAACGGCATCAACTTCGGGGCTTACAAAAATATGCTGGGCGTCATCCGCCAACCCGAATTCATACTTTTCTCTGAAGAAGTGCTCGGATCGCTGCCTGATGAACAATGGTGCAGCGGCTTTGCTGAGATTATCAAATCAGCCTGTATCTGTGACGAAGCGTTGTTTGATTTTCTTGAGACAAACAGGGACAAAGCCCTCTCTCATGACAGGGATGTCATTGCTGAAGTGGTGGAACGTTCAGCCGATATAAAATCACTGATCGTGCAGGAGGATGAATTTGAGAACGGTCCCCGGAGGTTACTGAATTTCGGTCATACGGTAGGCCACGCGGTAGAGAAACTGGAAGGGATCGCCCACGGGCAGGCGGTGGCCAAGGGAATGACGGTAGCATCGGCTTTTTCCACCGGGCTGTCGGGCCTGGAGGAAGCCGACAGACAAAGGGTGGTCGATTTGATAAGCGATTATGGCCTGCCCACCCGGATTAACAGCGATCCGGAAGCTATCGCCCGGTATTTCCGGATGGATAAAAAGCGTGAAGGCCGGGCCATTCATTTTGTGTTATTGGAAAAGATCGGAAGAGCCGTCATCAAGCCCTTATCCCTGGAATTGTTGTCCGGGTTATTGGCAGAGGCACTACAAGCTAAACAGACTAAGTAAAATTATGGAAGTGATTATATCACCTGGAACCATCGAGGGAAGGGTATCGGCGAATGCTTCGAAGAGTGCGATGCAGCGCGCTGTGGCGGCGGCTCTGCTGGCAAAGGGTAAGAGCATCATCTATAACCCCGGGAAAAGCAATGATTGTGTGGCGGCGCTGGATGTAGCTAAAAAATTAGGCGCGAAGGTTCGTTATATACAAGACACTGTTGAAATTACGGGTAACGGCATCAACCCGGTGAGCAGCGAGATCAACTGCGGGGAATCCGGCCTCGGAATACGCATGTTCACCCCGATCGCAGCGTTGGGTGCCAAGGCGTTGACCATCACCGGAACCGGCAGTCTCAATGCGCGACCGGTGCGCTTTTTTGAAGAAGTGTTGCCAAAGCTTCAGGTGACCTGCAGTACCAATGGCGGCAAACCGCCCATCAGGATCAAGGGACCTTTATTGCCACGGGATATCGTGGTGGACGGTTCGCTGAGCTCACAGTTTCTCACCGGATTACTGATGGCCTATGGCGCTGCCGCAGAAAACAGCACCATCACGGTGGAGAACCTCAAGAGCAAGCCTTATATTGAGCTTACCCTGCAATTGTTGCGGCATTTTGGGGTGAAAGTCAACCATGATAATTTTGAACGTTTTCATTTTGGCGCCCGGCAGCATTTCAGGGCCTGTGATTATACGGTCGAAGGGGACTGGAGCGGGGCTGCGTTTTTGCTGGTGGCAGGGGCCATAGGGGGGCAGGCGGAAGTGGACAACCTCAATATTCATTCCGCGCAGTCCGATAAGGCGATCCTGCAGGCGTTGGAAAGGGCCGGTGCCAAAGTGATGCAGGGAATGTTTACCATATTGATCGAAAAGGCGCCCCTCAACGCGTTTGAGTTTGACGCCACAGATTGCCCCGATTTATTTCCGCCGCTGGTTTCACTGGCAGCTAATTGTAAAGGGACCACCAGAATCAAGGGTGTGAGCAGGCTGGCGCATAAGGAAAGCGATCGCGGTAAGACGCTTCAGGAGGAATTTGATAAACTGGGCATCCGTGTGGAATTGCAGGGCGACGAGATGCGGGTGTATGGAGGCACCGGCATCCGTGGTGCGGAGGTGGATTCCCATCATGATCACCGCATTGCCATGGCTTGCGCCACCGCCGCATTAACAGCGGATGGCCCGGTTAAAATTAACGGGGCTGAAGCGGTCAATAAATCTTATCCTGAATTCTGGAGCCACTGGCAGAAACTGGGCGGCAAGGTACAGGCGATCGCGGTGACAACGTGAACCTCCTGCGTGATGCGCGGGTAAATTGCGTGGAGAATCTAAATCTAAAAAACATCAATGATGAATTCATTTGGCAGGTTGTTTCAGGTAAATATTTTTGGAGAATCGCATGGTGAAAGCGTCGGCGTTAATATCGACGGTTGCCCGGCGGGTATCCCCCTCGCATTGGAAGACTTTTTACCGGACCTGGAAAGAAGAAAGGGCGGTGCGAAAGGGACCACCCCCCGGAAAGAAGATGACCTGCCTATCTTTAAGTCCGGTATTTTTAACGGGCGCACCACCGGTGCGCCCCTGACCATATTATTTGAGAATAACAATACCCGTTCGGGGGATTACGAAGCGATCCGGACATTTCCCCGGCCGGGCCATGCGGATTTTGTGGCTACCCGAAAATTTGGTGGCTTTGAAGATTATCGCGGGGGCGGCCATTTTTCCGGCCGGCTTACCGTCAGCCTGGTGGCTGCCGGCGTCATTGCCAAAAAGATACTGGACGACATTTCAGTAAAGGCGCGGTTGGTGGAGATCGGCGGTGAAGCCGATACCACACAAGGATTACAAAAAGCCATAGACGCCAAGGATTCCGTAGGCGGTATCGTGGAGTGCGAAGTGAACGGGTTACCCATCGGACTGGGTGAGCCTTTTTTTGATTCCGTTGAATCGTTGCTGGCGCATGCGGTGTTTTCCATTCCCGGCATCAGGGGAATTGAATTCGGTACCGGGTTTGCCGCGGCGCGTATGTTCGGCTCCGAGCACAATGACGCCATTACCGATACCCAGGGCAAAACCCGGACGAACCATGCCGGCGGCGTGGTGGGAGGCATTACCAATAGCAATCCACTGGTCTTCAGAATAGCGGTCAAGCCCACTTCTTCTACGCCCAAACCGCAGGAAACGCTCAATATCAGATCGGGAGAAGTGGAATCTTTCAGCGTAAAGGGTCGCCACGACCTGTGTATTGCTTTACGCGTACCGGTAGTGCTGGAAGCTGTTACCGCCCTCGTGCTTGCCGATCTCATGCTTCTGGAAGGACAGCGGAAAAGGATATGGGGTTAGGCGCACGTGAACAGTCAGTGATATTGAGAGCGCCTGACGCTATTTCGATACAAGATCTCCTCAGGGGGACATCGACTATCAACTGCGGATATCAAACAGGCAATTGATTAAGTGTTGCCACCATCGCCTGGATCAATCCCGGGTCAATGTCTTTACCGTTTTTTCATCCGCTGCAAATGCGCGGAATTGCTCTTCCTCGTCTCTCCCGAAGACCAATTCCTGCCCGTCAACGATAGAACTTATAAACGTACTCAAAAGTGCCTCACGGACCTTTAAAGGTCTGTCCTTTCCCTTGGCAGATCACCGGCAACTCGAGGTAATGCTCCATCAAATGTTTCTTAGCGGCACGAAAACAGACTCGTTTTTGGACAATTTTCATACGGGAATTTACCTGTTTAAACAGGTATCAAAGCCTAAAAGCAATTAACAGCTTTCGGATGGAAAATAATTATGCCCTTAATGATGAAAAATCCTTCTTTAGTGAGAGAGGTAATTGCACTTGGTTTATCGCAACAAATGCAATAATTTCCCGGGGTCCAGGCGATTATCCCAAAAAGCGGTGATCATAATTTGTTCTTTGTCTGGCTTATAGAAAATGCTTTAGCATGACTTATAAGAAGATCCACTCTGCTGTTGATCTCAATTCTAAGCTTTTTTGAATATTGAGTACTCTTATTTCGATCATTCCAATATTCAAAGATCTGGTTTCTTTGTTTAACTGACCCATTCTGAATCAGACTTTTCCAGATCTTCGGCAGAAATTAACCTGCCATTTTCGATATCACGTTCACTCATCATAAGCATCTCTATTTGGTGAGGATTTAAGGATGCAATATTATTTTCCTTGGTTGAATCAAAAATATTGTTGATCGCCTTTAACAATTTCTCATTCTTGGAAGCCATGATCTGGCTGATGAGATTATTTTTTAAGCTATTTAAAGTAGTCATGTCGTTGAATTTTAAGAAACTATTCGTCACGTCCGATTCGATCATCGGCAATATCATGTTTAACAAACCCGATTTTTGTTTAGTAAAATAATATTAAAACGAGAACCGGCGCATGTGCTGCCTTCTAAGGGCCTTTTCTTGCGTTGCTTCTTCATAGGTCTTTTGACGACGACTGACCTCAAGCCTTATCAGGTTGATTCTCCTTCTCTTGAATCTTTTCGACTGCCTCTATATCTCTATATGCAACCCA
>DASULB010000418.1:0-8386 GCA_036278455.1 Chitinophagaceae bacterium
CTGTCAAAGGAATCTCACACACCGTTTATGCCACTTCGTTATTCCAGGTGCTCAAAGATCACGGCTATTTCACAATCCATTGCGGCAAAGCGCATTTTGGGGCCTACAAAACACCGGGTGCCAACCCTATAAACCTGGGTGCCGATATCAATATCGCAGGCAGCGCCGCAGGGAATCCAGCCTCTTATCTGGGAGAAAGCGATTATGGCAATGTACCGGGAAAATTTAAGCTGCGGGCCATCAAAGGGCTCAAACAATATTGGCATTCCCAGACCTTTCTGACCAGGGCCTTGACCCTGGAAGCGACGAAGGCCATGGATACTGCCCGGTTGAAGCATAAACCCTTCTTCTTGTATATGGCCCATTACGCTGTACATGTTCCCTACAATGCAGACCCGCGATATTTTGAAAAATACCGGGAACGCGGCCTAAACAAATCAGAGGCGGCTTATGCGGGGCTGATCGAAGGCATGGACGCCAGCCTGGGGACATTAATGCGGTACCTTGACACCCATCACCTCACGGGAAATACAATCATTATTTTCATGTCTGACAATGGAGGCCTGAGCCATCCGCCACGTACCGGGAAGATAGATACCCAGAATGATCCGCTTCGCAACGGAAAAGTATCCCTGTACGAAGGAGGGATCAGGGAACCCATGATGGTGGACTGGCCCGGTGTAACAAAACCGGGAAGTACTACAAGCCAGTATGTCGCCATATGGGATTTCCTGCCCACCATCCTGCAGATGGCGGGTATCAGCCGTTATCATGTTGTACAAAAAATAGATGGTAAAAGTTTTGTACCAATATTAAAAGATCCGGCGTATACCGATACCGCCCGTGCCCTTGTCTGGCATTATCCCAACAATTGGGGCGGTAGTGATGGCCTACCGGGTTACTCCTGGAGCAGTGCTATCCGCAAGGGTAGCTGGAAATTGATCTATTTACAAAAAGAAGGAAAACTGAAATTGTATAACCTGAAAAACGATATCGGAGAACAACATGACCTCGCTGAAACCTACCCTGAAAAGACCCGGCAACTGGCAAGGCTGCTGACAAAAAAATTAAAAGGGTGGCATGCGCAAATGCCCCTCTATAAAAAAACGGGCAAGCCTGTTCCGTGGCCTGATGAGGCGGTGCAATAAGACAACGCGCTCCTTTCCTGTCAAATCTATCAGGAGGACCCCGAAAAAGCCACAGTTGCAAGGTAAAATGGTATTGCTATCGGGTAAAATAACAGTAATATTTTGGTCACAAGGATGTATTTTAGCCCAATAAAAACCGTGATCACATGAAGCTCAGAAATCTACTTGCCCTGGCAATGGGGATGTGTTGTTTTGTTCCTGCTTACGCCCAGTACCAAGCCGACTGGCAAAGCCTGGATAAGCGCCAAGTCCCTGACTGGTATCAGAACGCCAAATTCGGCATTTTTATTCATTGGGGTGTGTACTCCGTACCGGGATATTCCCCGGTCGGCAGCTATGCAGAATGGTACCAGCATTCCCTGCGCAGTGACCCCAATGGCCCGGTAGCCAAATACCAGAAGGAGAAATATGGAGATTTAACCTATTATGATCTTGCCAAACGTTTCAAGGCCGAGTTGTTCAATCCCGATGCCTGGGCGCAGTTGTTCCAGAAGGCGGGCGCCAAATATGTCGTGCTTACCTCCAAGCACCATGATGGCTTTTGTCTCTGGCCCAGCAAGGAGGCGGACCGCGACTGGGGATTCCCGTGGAATGCGACGGAAGTAGGACCAAAGCAGGACCTGATCAAAGAACTTTTTACTGCACTGCGAAAAACAGATGTCCGGCCGGGCCTGTATTATTCGCTCTATGAATGGTATGACCCATTGTACCTGAAAGATCCGAAGGAATTCGTCATCAAGCATACCATTCCGCAGATGAAGGACCTGATCACCCATTACAAACCTTATGTGCTTTGGACGGATGGCGGATGGGAGCAGAGTGATACCACCTGGCGCGCCACGCAGTTTTTGTCCTGGCTGTATAATGACAGCCCCATGAAAGACAGCATCGTGACTTATGACCGGTGGGGCAGAGGTGTGCGTTTTCACCACGGAGCGGTATATACGCCTGAATACCAACCGGGACTGACTTTTAACCATCATTATTTCGAGGAAAGCCAGGGCATGGGGTATTCCTATGGTTATAACCGTGCGGAGGATGCCTGGGATTATAGTTCAGCCCAATCCTTAATTCTTGAATTGGTGGATATTGTAAGCAGGGGCGGCAACTTCCTGCTGGATATCGGTCCGACGGCCGACGGGAAGATCCCCCCGATTATGCAGGAGCGCCTGCTGGCGATCGGAAAATGGTTGTCGGTCAACGGGGATGCCATCTATGGCACCCGTCCATGGCGACAGTCCGTCCAATGGTCCGCAGGCAACAGGCATTTCAAACCCAAAGACAAAGACTCCCTGCTCCTGAAGCAAACCGTTGCTCCAGACCCGGGTTATGCTGTGAAGCAGGTGTTTTTCACTTATAAAGGAGATTCGCTGTTCTGTATACTGCCGCGTTACCCGGACAACGGCAAAGTGGTGATCAGAAACCTTCACCTGGAAAACGGCGCGGCCGTCACTCTTCTTGCCACACAGGGGAAGTTATCCTGGTCCAATGACCACGATGGCGTCCACATCACGCTGCCGCCCTTTGATCCGGAGAAGATGAGCCAGTCCGCAGCCTATGTGATCAGGATCAGCGGTGTCCCTGGTTTTGCAGCTACGCCGGTCACCACCGTACACTACGGCAATTTCACCGCTGATCCGGTTGTGAGCATTACTTCCGCCACATCAGGGGCTACCATTCATTACACAACGGACGGATCCATCCCGGACGTTCAATCACCGGTCTATCAAAAGCCCTTTAGTGTGTCCCATAATACGCACGTAAAGGCGATCGCCTTCCGCTCCGGCCTGATCGCCAGCAGCATGGATACCACACTGGCGGTAAAACATGCCTGGCTGAACAGTGACGGTGTAAAACACCTTAAACCCGGTATCCATTACAATTATTATCAGTCCGATACACCATCGCTTTCCATCATTGCAAAAGCCACACCGGTGAAACAAGGGATTACATCCGGGATTTCACTAAAAGAGAAGGGTCGCAAGGATAAGTTCTGCTTTTTATTCAATGGCTATATCAGAATTAGAAAAGCCGCGGTCTATACATTTTATCTTGCCTCCGATGATGGCAGTGACCTTTGGATCGATGACATCAAGGTGGTCGATAATGATGGCGACCATAACACGGCAGAGGCATCCGGAAAAGTGGCACTGAAAAAAGGATACCACAAAATAAAAGTCCGTTATTTCGACAGCGGCGGCGACAACAGTCTCCGGGTGGGAATGCAAGCGGAAGGTGGAAAGAAAGCACCCCTGTCCGCCTCCCTGCTTTACCACCAGCCGTAGCAAGATTGGTATCACCGATTGATCTAACTTATTGGCATAACTCACCTAGATGATAAACTTAAAAAAGACTTCTTTATTCCTGGCTTTCCTTGTTGTGGGGGAACTGGTAGCGCATGGTCAGGGAAACCTGCGGTTGTGGTACAAACACCCGGCAAAGACCTGGCAGGAGTGCATCCCGCTGGGAAACGGACGTCTGGGGGCCATGCCTGACGGCGGCATCGTGAATGAAAATATCGTGCTAAATGACATTACCCTCTGGTCCGGCGCGCCACAAGACGCCAACAGGGAAGGGGCGGCTGCACATTTACCCGAGATCCGGAAATTGCTATTTGAAGGCAAAAACGCCGAGGCCGAAGCGCTGGTGAACAAGGTATTCATCTGCAAGGGCGCGGGATCGGGCAGCGGCAGCGGGGCGAATGTGCCTTATGGCAGTTACCAGGTATTGGGCAACCTGCGTCTCCGTTATGATTATCGCATGGACACG
This sequence comes from Chitinophagaceae bacterium, assembly GCA_036278455.1. Classification (GTDB taxonomy): domain Bacteria; phylum Bacteroidota; class Bacteroidia; order Chitinophagales; family Chitinophagaceae; genus FW021-bin31. The sequence goes on from DASULB010000418.1 coordinate 3,918, forward strand.
TCCCTGATCAAACCCCGGAACTATGTCCGGGAGCTGTCCCTGGACAGCGCAGTGGCTGCGTGCAGCTATGAACTAAACGGCGTGCGTTATCACAGGACCTATTTCGCCAGCTTCTCCGGTGATGTCATCATGATGCGCATTTCCGCCGATCAGCCCGGAAAGATTAACCTGACGCTATCCATTAACCGGCCGGAAAGATACCAAACCACTGTTCATGGCGATGAACTGGATATGTCCGGGCAACTGAACAATGGCGCCGATGGCAGGGGGATGCGCTATTTGACAAGGATCGGGATGAAGCCCACAGGCGGAAAGCTCGTGACCGGCGACAGTACCCTGCAAATAAAAGGGGCCGATGCGGTGGTCATCTATATTTCCTCCGGCACTGATTTCCGCGGATTTTCCTTTAAAGAGAAAACGCGGACTTTGCTGAGCGCGGCCATGGAAAAACCCTATGAAAACGCGCTCGCCGATCACATCAAAGCCTACCGCCACCTCTTTGACCGCGTGGGGCTTTCCCTTGATAATCAAAGCTCCAAACAGGCGGCGTTGCCGACGGATGAACGACTGGTGGCATTCGCCAAAGATCCCTCTGACAATGGCCTGCCGGTATTGTACTTTCAGTATGGCCGTTATCTTTTGATCAGCAGTACCAGAGCGGATCTATTGCCTCCCAATCTGCAGGGACTCTGGGCGAACACCATTCAGACACCCTGGAACGGTGACTACCACCTGGATATTAATATTGAAATGAATCACTGGCTCCTGGATGTCACGAACCTGCCCATGTTGAACAGGCCGTTTTATACCCTGGTAAAGGGGCTCGTTAAACCCGGTGAACGCACTGCGAAGGTTTATTATGACGGCAAGGGCTGGGTAGCCCACGCGATTACCAACGTTTGGGGGTATACGGCGCCAGGGGAAAGCGCTTCCTGGGGCGCTACCAATTCGGGGTCGGGATGGATGTGTGAAGTATTATGGCAGCATTATGCCTTTAGCCACGATAAGGCATATCTGGAAAAGATCTATCCTATCCTGAAAGGCTCGGCGGAATTTTATTTGAGCACTTTGGTGAAAGACCCCCATAACGGATGGCTGGTAACGGCACCTTCCAACTCTCCGGAAAACGCCTTTCGTTTACCGGATGGAAAGATCGCTCATGTATGTGTAGGACCGACCATTGATAACCAGATCATCCGGGAGTTATTCAGCCATGTCATCGATGCTTCGGCCATCCTGAAAGCGGACGCTGCTTTCAGTGAACAACTCCTAAAGGCAAAAAGGCAGTTGCCCCCCAATCAGATTGATCAGCACGGCCGGTTAATGGAATGGTTAAAGCCTTTCACGGAAGTAGAGCCGCATCACCGGCATATGTCACCACTGTGGGGACTCTATCCGGGCAATGAGATCGATGTGGTCAAAACCCCCCAAGTGGCAAAGGCGGCGAAGGCATTGTTAATCCGCCGCGGGGACATCAGCACAGGCTGGTCGCTGGCCTGGAAGATCAATCTCTGGGCACGCCTGAAAGACGGCAATCATGCCTTTAAGTTAGTGAAGGATTTACTCCGGCCTACTGCACAAAAGGGCTATAACATGGTCAACGGGGGCGGCACCTATCCGAACCTGTTTGACGCGCACCCGCCTTTTCAGATCGATGGCAATTTCGGCGGGACGGCAGGGATCGCTGAGATGCTCCTGCAGAGCCAGGCGGGGTATATTGAACTGCTGCCTGCCCTTCCTGACCGTTGGCCTTCAGGTCATTTCAGGGGTTTATGCATAAGAGGAGGAGCCGAGGTAGATGCGACATGGCAGGATCACCAGGTTAAAACGGCACACCTCTCCGCTACGGCTACCGGTCGGTTTAAAATAAAAGTACCCGGCTATGTAAAAAAAATAGAGATGATCCGTAAAGGACAAACCACCCTTTTGCATTCTGCTGATGGTTTTGTCGCAGTTGCCTTAAAGAAGGGGACGTCGGTAAAATTCTTATTTGACCAGTAGCAACCGTAGATGAGCAAAAAGGAATTACCACCATAAGAAAGCCTTTTAAAATTGAACATCATGAGACGGCGATTATCGGAGCATTCAGGTATTAATGACAGAATATCACTGTCAGTGATATTGACAGGCCTGATCCTGCTGTTCACCTGCTATCCGGGTGTAAGCCCGGCACAGATCACCCAAACCCAACGCATCATGGTACCGCTTGGTGGAAATACCTGGTCTTCCGGCCACGGGAAAGAAGGCGGGCGCATCACGGACGGGGGGATCGTGCATTGGACAAACCCCAAGACCAGCTTTACGACCTATATCAGGCTCTCGAGGACAGGCACACTGAAAGTGTGGCTACATGGAAGTGCCACTGGCGGGCAAAGCCGCCTGGAGGTGACCATCGCTGGAAAATCCAATGATGTGACGATAAAGGGCAATGGGGTAAAGAATTATGATGCCGGAACATGGAATATCACCGATACCGGATATGTGGCCATTCACCTGAAGGGGATATCCAAGACGGGTATCGTGTTTGCCCGGATCGACAGTCTTGCACTGGAAGGATCCGCCACTCAGGGTCATATGAACTATGTAATAAATAATGAAGGGAATTTCTTTTATTGGGGAAGGAGAGGACCTTCCGTACATATGAATTACAGCGTGCCCGATTCCACGCAGGTGGAATGGTTCTATAACGAAGTAACGGTACCAGAGGGAAATGATATCATCGGGTCTTATTTTATGGCAGATGGGTTCGGTGCCGGTTATTTTGGCATGCAGGTCAATAGTCCTACTGAGAGGCATATTTTATTTTCGATCTGGAGCCCGTATAAAACTGATAACCCCAAGGCCATTCCCGATTCATTAAAAATTCAATTGCTTGGCAAAGGCAATGGTGTACACGCCGGAGAATTCGGTGGTGAAGGTTCGGGCGGACAAAGTTATTTTAATTTTCCCTGGAAGGCGGGAAAGACCTACCGGTTCCTGGTACATTGTAAACCCGATGGCGCCACCCATACCATTTATACCGCATATTTTTACCCTCCTGAGCAGGGGAAATGGCTGCTTATCGCAAGCTTTCGCCGCCCGCGAACACATACCTATCTAAAGCACTTGTATTCTTTCCTGGAGAATTTCATGCCGGATGGGGGAGATAAACAAAGAGCGGTGTTATTCTCCAATCAATGGATCAGAACCAAACAGGGTAAATGGAGAGAGTTAGGAAAAGCTCTTTTTACGACGGACAATACCGGCAGAAAGGGCTACCGCATGGATTATGCCGGAGGTGTGAAGGGAAATGCGTTTTATCTGCAGAACTGCGGATTCTTTAATGCTTACACCCGGGTTGACACCTGGTTTGAACGGTCGCTTACGGATCGGAGACCACCTGTAGATTTGCAAAGCCTCCCGAAATAGAAAAGAGCCTGTTTGCCTCATTTAAAGCAAAACAGGCATTATGGCAAAACAGGTACCTGCATTTGGAAAGATTAGAAATAATCATAAGATTTGTGAAACAAATAAACATGGATAGATCATGACCACTCATCAGACAGTGTTTGTAGAAACTCAAATGCTCATCAGAAAACCTGTTCAATTGGTTTTTGAAGCGTTTATTGATCCGGCCATCACCAAAAACTTTTGGTTTACCAAAGGAAGCGGCAAACTAAAAGCCGGTGAAACAGTGCTTTGGGAATGGGAGATGTATCAGATGTCGATCAAAGTTTTTGTGAAGGAGGTCCTGGAAAACCAGCGCATATCCATTGAATGGGGCGAACCTGCCACGACGGTCGATTTTGAATTTACCGCTTTGAGTGAAGGTACCACCTATGTGGTGATCAAAAATTATGGTTTTGACCTGACAGGAGAGGCATTGATGCGCGCCATTAATGATAATACGGGTGGGTTTACCACGGTACTTGACGGACTCAAAGCATATCTGGAGCATGGCATCCATCTCAATCTGATCGCCGATAAGTTTTCAAACAAATAACAACGGACTGAAAGGCCTTCATGGCAAATGTCCTTAAAAATATCTGATCGGATCTTTTCCACAGCAATAATGGGATAAAGCATGTGCCTTGGGCTTAATGCCATACTATATTCTTTTATCCATTCAGGCGTTATTGCCGGACGGATGCTTACCGGCAGCACCGCTTGCGCTTCAGATATGGCTGAAATTAATAATCTAAATTGGATTTTAAATCTATATTCTTGAACTTGTCAACTTCGCTGTCTGGAAAAATCATTATGCATCAGCATCCGGACTTGGTTTTGTCATTAATCCCTGACATACACCATTTTTCAAGCTTAGGTCTGAAGCTACATGTAAAAAAAATAAAGAAACTGTATTCCAACTGGCTCGATGACAATTAACATAAATCCACATTTTTAAATCGTATCTTTCATCAATCTTATGAAAGCATAATACTGAGGTGCTTTTTTGTGATAATGTTGGAACGACTGCCTACGACTGAAAA
>DASULB010000419.1:0-5418 GCA_036278455.1 Chitinophagaceae bacterium
AACCTATTAAAATGAACGCAGATGTTACCGAATACTAAATATAGAAGCATGGAACCGGAAACCATGGATGACTTTAGTATCTATGGTGAAGAAGTGATCGAGGCGCTGGATAAAATTGCGAAAATCAACCGGCTATTGGGGGGTAATAAGCTTACTGTTAGCGCGGTAGAGCAAATGGCTTCGACTGTGGATAAAGGCAGCGAAATAACTATTACGGACCTGGGATGTGGCAATGGAGATATGCTTCGAAAGCTGTCGGACAGAGGCAAAAGGGCAAATCTTGACTTCCGGCTGAAAGGTATTGATGCCAATGCTTTTACCGTAAGCCATGCAAAAGCCTTATCAAACGCATATCCGGACATAAGCTATACCTGTGCCAATATAATGGATAAAGATTTTGTCCCAGAAAGGTGTGATATCATTTTGCTGACCTTAACGCTGCATCATTTTAACGATGACCAGATCCTGCAACTGTTGAAAAGAATTATAGTCGGTGGGACGAAAGCCATTATTATCAATGATTTGCACCGCAGCAAGCTTTCCTATGTCCTTTTTGGCTGGATGAGCAGTTTGGCCGGGCTAAGCAGGATGAATACAGAAGATGGCAAGCTAAGTATAATAAAAGGATTTAAAAGAAAGGATCTGCAATTATTTGCAACAGAACTGAAGGTAAAAAAACACAGTATTTGTTGGAAATGGGCATTCCGTTACCAGTGGATTATATCTGATTTATGAAAGTAAAAGTTTCAACCGTTGCAAAAGCTTTGCCTGCATATTCAAAAACTACGCGGGAGATTATTCCATTTTTAGAGGCGTGGCTGGTGGGGAGAGAAGACCGGTTTATCCGTAAAGTAAAAAAGCTGTTTGAAAATGCAGGCGTGGACAGAAGGTATTCCATCATGCCACCGGAAGCGGTTTTTCAGGAAACTTCCTTTGAGAGAAGGAATGATATATACAAAAAAGAAACCATTAAGTTAGGCAGGAGCTGTTTGGTGGATGCCCTTTCGGCAGCCGGATGGGAAGGAAAAAGCCTGGATTATATAATTACGGTCAGTTGTACGGGTATTATGCTTCCTTCCCTGGATGCCTACCTGATCAATGAACTGGGCCTGAGACAGGATATCGTACGCCTGCCGGTTACGGAAATGGGTTGTGCAGCCGGTATTTCAGGCATTATTTATGCTAAGAATTTCCTTAAAGCAAACTCCGGGAAAAGAGCCGCTGTAATTGCTGTGGAATCGCCCATCTGCACTTTGCAGTTGAATGATTATTCCATGACCAATATGATTAGTGCTGCGCTATTCGGAGACGGCGCTTCATGTGCACTTTTATCATCACATGAAGTTGATGAAGGTCCGGAGATCGTTGATGAAAAAATGTATCATTTTTATAATGCTGAACATATGATGGGCTTTAACCTAACGGATTCCGGCTTACAAATGGTCCTCGATAAAGAAGTGCCGGATGTCATTGCACAACATTTTGAACAGATTATTTATCCTTTCCTCCAAAAGAACAATAGGAATATAAAGGAAATAGATCACCTCATTTTTCATCCCGGCGGGAAAAAAATCATTCAAGCGGTAGAAGCCCTTTTTGGTAAAATGGGTAAAAACATTGATACTACCAAGGAAGTGATGCGGCAGTATGGAAATATGTCAAGTGCGACCGTTTTATATGTTTTGGAAAAATTTCTTCAACAAAAGCAAAAGAAGGGTACTACAGGGCTGATGCTTAGTTTTGGGCCTGGCTTTTCTGCACAAGAAATTCTATTACAATGGTAAAAGAATTCGCACAATACGGACATATAGCGCTGATTCTGGGCGGCAGCAGCGGCCTGGGTCTTGCAGCAGCAAAAAAACTGGCTGCTCATGGGATGGGCATCTGCATTGTCCATCGTAACAGCCGGTCGGAGATGAAGGAAATCTCACGTTCCTTTGAAGCATTGAAAAACAGCGGCGTTCCTTTCATAGCTTTTAATGCGGATGTTTCCCTTCCGGAAAAACGCAAGGAAATCATGGATCAATTACAGGAATACAAAGGCCGTTTTAGGTGCCTGCTGCATAGTATTGCCAAGGGCAGTCTTAAAGCAATGAATGATATGGAGCAGCCGGAATTGACTGTAGATGATTTTCGGATCACTATGGAACACATGGCTTATAGCCTTTATGACTGGACCACAGCATTCCTGCAGCATGGGTTCTTTACAGCCGATGCCCGTGTACTGGCATTTACCAGCGAAGGTGGTCAAAAAGCCTGGAAACATTACGGCGCTATATCAGCTGCCAAAGCAGCGTTGGAAGCGATTATAAGAAATATTGCACTTGAATTTGCGACGGCAGGTATTCGTGCAAACTGTATACAGGCGGGCATTACGGCTACAGGGAGTATGAAAAAAATACCAGGAAGTAAGCTATTGGAACAATATACCCTCCACCGTAATCCCTGTAACAGACTGACCAGGCCGGAAGATGTGGCTAATGCTGTTTATCTTTTATGTAAAGATGAAGCGGCGTGGATCAATGGAAGCATTATTCCGGTTGATGGCGGAGAACATATTTGCTGAACAATGACAAGTAACGAAGAAATAGTATCAAGATTACCTTATGCTCCGCCTTTCCTTTTTGTGGATCACATTGATCATATTGACGAAGATGGCGCAAAAGGCAGTTTTTATTTAGATCCCGAACTCGATTTTTATAAAGGTCACTTGAAGGACTCTCCTATAACACCCGGCGTTATTCTTATCGAGATCATGGCACAAATAGGTCTTGTTTGCCTGGGATTATTTTTAATGAAGGAAACTGCGGATCGCGAGACTGGTCCTTTTTTTCTTGTGGCAGCGGAGATTGAATTTTTAAAACCGGTATATCCTGATGATACAGTAACAGTAAAGAGTAGAAAGATATACTTTCGGTTTGGAAAACTGAAATGCAACGTAATAATGCATAATCAACGGGGAGACTTGGTTTGCGAAGGAAGTATCTCGGGTATGTTAAAACGGGAAAATGGCAACACATAGAGTAGTGATCACAGGCTTAGGTGTTGTCGCGCCAAACGCGAACGGCTTGGCCGCTTTTGAAGAGGCTTTGAAAAACGGGCGCTCCGGTATTCGGTTCCACCCGGAACTGGAACGGCTTCATTTTTCCTGTCAGATCGCCGGGCAGCCGGAATTGGATGATACTTTAATTCAACGCTATTTTGATTCGCTTGAACTGCGCCATTTCAATAGCATCGGTATTTTATACGGCGTCATCGCAGGCATGCAGGCCTGGGAGGATGCCGGTCTTTCCTTATCATCAGTCAGCGATGCTCCTGACTGGGAAAGCGGTACCATATTCGGCAATGGAAGTTCAGGCACAGGGAAATTCAGGGAGGCTGTTTATAAAGTTGATGAAGGCCAAACCCGAAAACTGGGCAGTACTGTCGTGGCTCAAACTATGGTAAGCGGAATAAGCGCTTACCTGGGCGGTAAACTTGGATTAGGTAATCAGGTAAGTACCAATGCATCCGCTTGCACAACCGGTACTGAAAGCGTGCTGCTGTGCTATGAAAGGATAAAGAACGGTAAAGCGGAACGAATGCTGGCAGGTAGCACAAGCGATAGCGGGCCCTATATTTGGGCAGGCTTTGATGCTATGAGGGTATGCACCTTTAAACATAATGACCGGCCTGAAAAAGGTTCCCGGCCAATGAGCGCAAGTGCTTCAGGCTTTGTACCAGGGAGCGGCTCGGGAGCTTTATTGCTGGAATCGCTGGAAAGCGCTATAAGACGAAACGCCAGGATATATGCCGAAATTGCCGGTGGAAATATTAATTCCGGGGGACAAAGAGGTGCAGGCACGATGACGGCGCCCAATGGTGAAGCGGTACAACGCTGTATAAAGGCTGCTTTAAAAGATGCCAATATCCAGGCTGCTGAAGTTGATGTTATCAACGGCCACCTTACGGCAACTGCAAAAGACAGCCTTGAAATTCAAAACTGGTCGGAAGCTCTGGGAAGAACAGGTGATGATTTTCCGTTTATGCAGGCTTTAAAGTCCCATATTGGCCATTGCCTGACTGCGGGGGGAAGCATAGAATGCGTGGCAGCGGCACTCCAGTTAAAAAGCGGATTTTTGTTTCCTAACCTGAATTGCGAGGATCTTCATCCTGAAATAAAACGCAGGATTGCAGCTACTTGCATTCCAAGAGAGTTACAGCAGTCGGATATTAACGTCATTGCTAAAGCCAGCTTCGGTTTCGGCGATGTAAATGCCTGTGTGCTCTTAAATAAATATCAAACTTAAAATTAATATATTATGGAACAGCAAGAAATCATAACTAAAATGAAAATGATCCTTGCCCCTTATATTAAAAACCCAGACGCTTTGGCTCATTTGGACAGGAGCAGTGATTTTATCAGGGATCTCAAAATCAATTCCGCGAACCTGGTGGACATTGTTCTTGATGTGGAAGATACATTTGATATTGAAATCGATAATGAGGCTATGGAGCATATGCTTACTGTTGGTGCTGCCATTGATATTATAAAAAATAAACAGGCATAAGTATGATCGGCAATGATATCATAGACCTGGAAGCCAGCCGGAAAGAAAGCAACTGGCAAAGAGACGGATGGGTTCAAAAAATTTTTGCAGGAGACGAGCAAAAGTATATTTATTTATCCGTGGAACCGGAATTGATGGTATGGCTGATGTGGAGTATGAAGGAAGCCGCCTATAAAATACGTAACAGGATGACAAGGCAAACGTTTTATGCCCCGCAAAAGTTCGTTTGCAGCAACATCCTGTTGGAACAAAGTGAAGCATCAGGGAAAGTAACCTTCGGGAATATCAGAATGATAACAAACAGCAGCATTTCAAAAGATTATATACACACTACAGCCATTATGGAAGATAATCCCCGTACCATAAATGCATATATAGGAGATACAGCAAAAAATAAAACGCCAGCTTCAGGCCGGCCGGTTCTCTTTAAAGATAAGGAGGGTCTTCCTTATCTTTTTGAACCTCTGTCGGGTAAGATTAGCGCCGTTTCGGTCAGCCACCACGGAAGGTTTGAGGCGATTGTTTTTGCTGAAAAATGATAATACTATGAAACATGCGCATGCTACCTTCAGGTCAATTATCGCGGTGTGCCTATGCAGGACTTCATGCATTGGTTCAGGAACTCCAGGTATGCAGGAAGATAGATTTGAAATTACTTAAATCAGGGCTTCAGGGGAATATACGCTTTGAATTAGACCATAAAGCCTTAGGGAGACTTGGTGTCACAACAGACAAGCAATTAATAAAGATTGGTAAATTGCCTGATATCCGTCAAACCGATTTACTAAACCTGATCTTATCATCTTTTGACATCCTCTGTTTTAAGTCAAACGCATGGCAGATATTCCGTAAAAATACCCTGCCAATT
>DASULB010000420.1:0-12414 GCA_036278455.1 Chitinophagaceae bacterium
AGCCGGTTTTGAATCCTTTGAAAAGAACAGCACATTTAAAACGCCCATAGCGATATGAAATTATTTCTGACAGGTGGTTTTCTGGGCAGTGGCAAAACAACCGCGATTCAGCAGGCATGCACGGTATTACGGGGTCAGCAGACAACAGTGGGCGTGATTACCAATGACCAGGGCATGCGGTTGGTGGACAGTGTATTTCTAAAAGGTTTTCAGATCCCCGCAAGGGAGGTGACCGGCGGATGCTTTTGTTGTAATTACACCCAACTTGACCAGGGCATCCGGTCCCTGCACCAGAAGCATCACCCCGCGGTCATCTTTGCGGAGTCCGTCGGGTCCTGCACCGACATCGTGGCCACCGTCATTAAGCCACTGGAGCGGTCTTATCCGGACCTGGAAGTGGCATTTTCCGTTTTTGCCGACGCGCTTGTCTTACTCAGACATGTAAAAGGAGCGCCGGCTTTTTTTGATGACGATGTGAATTACATCTATGAGAAGCAATTGGAGGAGGCCGATTTGCTGGTCATCAACAAGATCGATCTGCTTACCGCCGATGAACGCATGACACTGGCCGGCCGGATAGAAACGATGTTCCCTGGCGTACAGGCGCTCTACCAAAATTCCCTCGACCCCGGGGATATCCGTCTCTGGCTGACGGCTCTGAAGGAATTCGTTCCCACGGACGGCAGAAGATCCCTGGAGATGGATTATGACCGCTATGGCACGGGAGAAGCAAAACTGGCCTGGCTGGATCATGAATGGCAGATCTTATCCCGGGAAGGCGGAGCGGTGGAAGCGGCTACGGCGTTGATCAACAGGATCTATGGGAAGATACGGGAAAAGGGTCTTTCCCTCGGTCATTTAAAATTTCTGATGAAAGCGGGAGAATGGCAAAGAAAGATCAGTTTCACCACCGTTTTTGAACCAGCATTAAGGCAGAGTTATTATCCGGTGGAAACCCGTGAGTTGACGCTATTGATCAATGCGCGGGTGCAGACGACGCCTGGTATGCTGGACGCTATTGTTGGAGAGGCGGTGGGTGAGGTGACCGGCAGGCGGAAGTGCCAGATCAGCCCTGCCGTATCGGCTGCCTTTCAGCCGGGTTATCCCCGGCCTTTACACCGGATCATGGAATGAAGCCTGATGAACAGGGACGAGCCGGTTGTGATTTCCAACAGGGTGAATACGGCATCAGAGAGGGCGGCGTGATTACCTAAATTGTTTAAGCATTGCATCAGGAGCAGGCAAACCAATGGGACAAATGAAACGACAGATGAGACGATTCAATGTGCTTACTTTTAAAGAGCAAATATATTTGACGGGATTCCTGGCAGCGCTTGTTTTGATAACGACCGATGGCAGGGCGCAAAAGCACCCCGATCGTCAGAGAATCACCTGGCAAAACCCGGTATGGGATCACGACTTCCCGGATCCCACGGTGATCAGGACACCCGCCGGAATGTACTACGCTTATGGAACACAGGGTGGTTTTGACGGAAAGTCCGCGCATATACAGGTGGCGCGATCCGCCGACGGTGTTCATTGGCGATGGGTCGGTGATGCGTTGCCCGAGAAACCGGCATGGGCCGGCAAGTCCCGGAATTTCTGGGCGCCGCATGTGCTTTATGATGCTCCCCGTAAAAGATATGTGCTGTACTATGCTGCGCAATCGGATGCCGACAGCTTGGGCATGTGCATCGGCGTAGCGGTTTCCAGGGAACCTCAGGGGCCCTTCCGGGACAAAGGGACGCCGCTGGTCTGCGCAAAGGGATTCGCCGCCATTGATCCGATGGCTTTTGAAGATCCCGCTACGGGAAAACATTATTTATATTGGGGATCGGATTTTAAACCCCTCAAGGTAAGGCAGTTGAGTGGGGACTGGATGGATTTTGCACCGGGCGCAAAACAGCAGGCGGTACTGTATCCTGATAAGGACCATGATTATGATAAGCTGATCGAAGGGCCATGGGTCCTGTATCATCAAGGCTATTATTTTTTATTTTATTCCGGTGACAATTGTTGCGGGACCAAGGCGCATTACGCAGTGATGGTGGCACGTTCCAGGGACCCCGAAGGGCCTTTCAAAAGATATAGCCAGGTAACGGGTAAGAAAAGCAGTGTCATTTTGCGGTCAAATGACCATTGGGTGGCTCCCGGCCATAATTCAGTGGTGCAGGACGGTGCCGGGCGGCTTTGGATGTATTACCATGCCATTGGCAGCCAACAGTTCAAACAGGGAAATTATGGCCGCGTCATGTTGCGGGACCGGGTCCTGTTCAGGAATGGATGGCCTGTGGTGGCAAAAGGAAGCCCATCGTACGAAAAGCAGCCGGGGGATGCGCCTTGAACAGCGATCAGACTTTTAAGGACGCCGTCACTTATTGCATCATAAAATCAGATCATAAAATCAAACCATTTTTTATTTCTTAGTTATGAAAAAAGTATTTTTTGTCATTGCGATTACACTTGTGGGATTTTCTTCGGGGGCGCAGGACTTCCGGGCACCCGCCTATCCGTTGATCACCGTGGATCCCTATTTTAGTATCTGGTCTTTTAATAATACACTCTACGGCGGGCCCACGCGTCACTGGACAGGAAAAGAGAATTCCCTGCAGGGGATCATCCGCGTGGACGGGCATCCTTATTATTTCCTGGGGGAACCCATCCCGCAGGTAAAGACCATCCTTCCCCTGGTGGGCGAAGAGGGTTCATGGAAATATACCTTTTCACATCCCTCCGGTAATTGGTACGCCACGGATTTTAACGCCGCTTCCTGGAAACAGGCCAAGGGGGCTTTTTCCGATGGCAACAACGCGCCCAACACCTGGAAGACCCATGATATCTGGACCCGCAGGACCTTCTCCCTGGAAACGACGGATTTTGACGACCTGGAGCTGAACCTCTACCATGATGATAACGTGGTGGTGTATATCAACGGCGTGCAGGCCTACCAGGCAACGGGCTGGACCTCGGCGCCCAAGCTGGTAGCAATCAGCGCGGCTGCTAAAGATGCCCTGAAAAAAGGGGAGAACGTCCTGGCCATCCATTGCGAGAATACCGCGGGCGGAGCCTATCTGGATGCGGGCCTGGTAAATAAACTGCAGCCATCGGTAAAGATCCCGGATGCCACGCAAAACAGTGTGCGGGTGTCCGCCACACAAACCTTTTACACGTTTAAATGCGGCGGCGTAGCGCTGGAGGTAACTTTTACCGATCCGCTGTTGCCGGGGGACCTGAACCTCTTCTCCCGTCCGGCGGATTACATCACTTTCAAAACACACGCGCTGGATGGTGCATCCCACAAGGTGCAACTCTATTTTAGCGCGGCGGGCAATATCGCCGTCAACACGCCCGACCAGAAGGTGACCTGGGAGCGTACCAAAGCGCGGGGTCTCCGTGTGATGCGCGTAGGCACCGTCTCTCAGAAGGTACTCGGGCGCAAAGGTGACGACGTACGCATTGACTGGGGTTATCTTTACCTGTCCGCTCCTGAAGATAGTCATCCTTCCAGCGTGATCACCGCTTCTGCTGCTTCCGTGAGCGATTTCACCCGGACCGGTTCACTAAAGGGTGCCGATGACAAGGACAAACCGCGTCCGGCGGGCTCCGATCCGGTGACCCTGGCGACGGCCTATGACCTGGGTACGGTATCCTCCGATCCGGTGACCCGTCATGTGATACTCGCCTATGATGATCTTTACGCCATTGAATATTTTCATCAGCGCCTAAAGGCCTGGTGGAAAAAATCCGGTATGAGCACCCCCCAGATGCTTGGGCAGGCGGAGCAGGGTTATAAACGCGTATTATCCAAATGCGACGCTTTTGATCAACAACTGCATGAGCAGACGGTCCGTGCGGGCGGAGAGAAGTACGCCCAACTGTGTGAACTTGCTTACCGGCAGGCGATGGCCGCCTGTAAGCTGGCGGAAGGACCCAAAGGCAAACCCCTGTTCTTTACCAAAGAATGTTTCTCCAACGGGGACATCAGTACGGTGGATGTGATCTATCCCACTTCGCCGGTGCTGCTGTATTACAGCCCTGTACTGATGAAGGGATTGATGGACCCGATATTTTATTATTGTGAAAGCGGCCACTGGACCAAACCCTATTCCCCCCATGACCTGGGGACCTATCCGGTTGCCAATGGGCGCAAAGTGGAAGAAGCAATGCCCATCGAAGAAAGCGGCAACATGCTGATCATGGCAGCCGCCGTTTCCCACGCGGATGGCAATGCTGATTATGTCGGCAAACATTGGGATGTATTGACCCGTTGGGCCGCCTTTTTGCTGAAAAACGGCATGGACCCGAAAAATCAATTGACCACCGATGACTTCGCGGGCCGCTCGGCGCACAATGCAAACCTGTCGGTCAAGGCCATCATGGGACTTGCCTGTTATGGCAAGATGGCCGGTATGCTGGGTAAAAAAGACGTGGAAAAGGAGTACATGGATACGGCGCGACGCATGGCGCGCAAGTGGATCAGCCTGGACCAGGAAGGGGATCATTACAAGCTGACCTTCGACCGGCCGGGGACCTGGAGCCAGAAATATAACCTGGTGTGGGATAAAGTGCTCAAGTTGCATATCTTCCCCGAAGATGTGGCCCCCCGGGCGATCGCCTATTACCTCACCAAGCAGAATACCTACGGGTTGCCGCTTGACAGCCGCGCCACCTATACCAAAAGCGACTGGATCAACTGGACGGCCACCCTGGCTAAAGACAAGGCGACGTTTGAAAGATTCATCGGCCCTTTGTATAAGTATGTAACCGAAACCCCCACCCGGGTACCCATGAGCGACTGGTATGAGACCACAAATGCCAAGAAGCAGGGTTTCCAGGCGCGCAGTGTCGTGGGCGGTTATTTTATAAAGGCGCTGGATGATAAATGGAACCCATAAAACATTTCTATGATGGCAGAAGACAGAAGGAAATTTTTACGGAAGATTGGCACCGGTGCAGCAGGTATCGGTCTCGGCGCCGCCCTGTCACCCCTCGGCGCGCTGGCCTCCGGGTCAAAGGCCGCGGAAGGTATACGGGAACAGGGCGGTATTTTCCGCCTGTCTAAAGCGGTGCCGGCGGCCTATAGGGCACTGCCTTTGGGCGCCATCAGGCCGAAGGGATGGCTGCTGCACCAATTGCAGATCATGGCAGAAGGCACCACCGGTCACCTCGATGAAGTATATGAGAAGCTGAAAAGCGACAACGGCTGGCTGGGCGGCAAAGGGGATGGATGGGAAGAGACACCCTATTGGCTGGACGGCGCTACGCCGCTGGCCTGGCTGCTGGATGACCAGCGGCTGCAACGTAAGGTGCTCGGATACATCAACTGGACGCTGGAAAACCAGCGACCTTCCGGTTACTTTGGCCCCCTGACAAAAGCGGAAAGGGAAAAAGGCGTGCAGATTACGGCGGAAAATTGCCAGCAGGGAGAGGACTGGTGGCCGAAGATGGTCATGCTCAAAGTGCTGCGCCAATATTATTCCGCTACGGGTGACACGCGCGTGATCAGGTTTATGACGCGTTATTTCGCCTACCAGGGGGCAGTATTGCGGAAATGCCCCTTGGGTAAATGGTCCGGGTGGGCTGAGGCCAGGGGAATGGAAAACGTCATGATTGTGCAATGGCTTTATGGGATCACCGGGGATAAGTCCCTGCCGGAACTGGCAGGATTGATTGAATCACAAACCTACTGCTGGAGCAAGTGGTTCGCCGGCCGGGACTGGGTGATCCGGGCGGCGGCCTACCAGGATGATAAAGACTGGATGCATCGTCATGGTGTCAATGTGGCGATGGCGCTGAAGGCGCCCCTGATGACCTACCAGCGGACCGGAGAGGTGAAATACCTCCATGATTTCAAAACGGTCTTCCGGGACCTGATGACTTTGCATGGATTGCCCCATGGCATGTTTTCCGCAGATGAAGACCTCCACGGCAACGATCCGGTGCAGGGAGTGGAATTGTGCGCCATCGTGGAAACCATGTTCTCTTTAGAGCAGGCCATCCTCCTCACCGGGGATGCGGCCTACATGGACGCCCTGGAGCGGATCGCTTTCAATGCATTACCTACCCAGACCACAGATGACTATAACAACAAACAGTATTTTCAGGTCGCCAACCAG
The DNA here is from genome assembly GCA_036278455.1 of Chitinophagaceae bacterium. Lineage (GTDB taxonomy): Bacteria > Bacteroidota > Bacteroidia > Chitinophagales > Chitinophagaceae > FW021-bin31. The sequence continues at coordinate 6,117 of DASULB010000420.1, forward strand.
GTGCACGTGTGCAAAGGGGTATTCGATTTTTCCCTGCCGTTCGACCGGGAGATGAATAATGTATTTGGCATGCGCAGCGGCTATACCTGTTGCCTGGCCAACATGCACCAGGGATGGACCAAGTTCGCGGGGCATCTCTGGTATGGCACACCCGATGACGGTCTTGCCGCCCTGGCTTACAGCCCTTGCCAGGTGACCGCCAAAGTGGGGAAAGAATCCATGGCGGTCACCATAGAAGAGAAGACGGGCTATCCTTTTGAGGATGCCGTCCATTTTACCCTGTCTACCGAAAAAGAGGTGAGGTTCCCTTTACATCTGCGGATTCCCGCCTGGTGTAAGCAGGCGGACATCCTTTTAAACGGCAAACCCTTGCGCAAGGCGGCGGGCGGACAGGTGGCCGTCATAGACCGGCAGTGGAAAAACGCTGATCGCCTGCAATTAATATTTCCGATGGAGGTCAGGACCTCCGAATGGGGGCGCAATTCCCGGGCGGTGGAAAGAGGGCCGCTGGTGTATGCGCTCCGGCAGGAAGAACGCTGGGAGAAGGGCCATGACCAGAAAGAGGGCGACTTTTACAGCGTATATCCCCAGGCGGATTGGAACTACGGGCTGCTGAAAAAAGCCATCGATGATCCTTCGGCCCATTTCCAGGTAAACAAGGTAAAACCCGTGGACGAACGGTTTGTCTGGAACCTGGCCCATGCACCCTTGGAGATCACCGCTGCCGCGAAAAAGATCCCCGGCTGGAAAGTCACCGTCGGCGTAGCGCCGACGCCGGTGACGGACCGTACCGGCCTGTTCCGGGGGAAGGTGGCGCAGGAAGCTGAAAAGATCACGCTGATTCCATACGGATGCAGCAAGGTGCGGATAGTGGCCTTTCCGGTGGTGGCCTGAGCGGACATGATCCTTTCCGGAGGGATGAACCATGCCTTTCAGCGCGGGAGAGATCTGATAATAAAGATAATTTAGCAGGATGAAAACTTTTAGAACCTATTTTCTTCAGCGAGCGGGGAAGCAACCGGTGGGATGGCTTCTTTTGACAGGTGTTTTGCTTTTATTTTTTTGCGGCCCTTTGCTGGGTCAGCAGGAACCGGTATCCAGGCCTGCGAAACGTACCTATACCAATCCTTTGGATGTGGCGATGGGCGATCCCTTCGTACTCTACGCCAGTGACGGCCGGTATTATCTTTATGGGACCGGGGGTGGCGCCAAAGATGGTTTTGCCGTCTATTCATCGGAGGACCTGGTGGACTGGAAGTATGAAGGACAGGTATACAAGGGCAACACCGCGGATTCATGGTGCACGGGCGACTTCTGGGCACCGGAGGTCTATGAACGGAATGGCCGGTATTATATGTTTTACAGTGCGCAGTGGAGAAAGAATCCCCATAAAGAGAAAGAAAATTACCGGATCGGCGTGGCCGTGGCGGACAAGCCCGCCGGTCCCTTCACCGATATCGTCAACCGGCCGGTATTCGACCCGGGTTATCCCATCATCGACGCCGATGTCTTTTTTGATGTCGATGGCCGCGCTTATCTTTATTATTCGCGTTGTTGTTATAAACACCCGGTAGAAAGCGAGCTGGCCAAATGGGCCAGACGGAAAGGCTGGTACGACAGCATCGAGGAAAGCTGGGTGTATGGTGTGGCCCTGAAACCAGACTTCAGCGGCGTAACGGGCAAGCCCGTGTTGTTGCTCAGGCCCCCTGTGAAAATGAGTGACAGCGGAAGTGCCTGGGAAAGCAGGTCTGTCACTGCCCATGAAGTGAACCGCAGGTGGACGGAAGGGTCTTTTACTTTTAAACACGGGAGCACTTATTATATCATGTATTCCGCCAATTACTTTGGCGGCGCCTATTACGCGGTAGGCTACGCGACGGGAAAAAGCCCGCTGGGACCCTTTAGGAAATCACTCCGTAACCCCGTGTTGCAAAAAAACACCGGCCGCGGGGGCGTCGTCAGTGGTACGGGCCATAACAGCGTCGTTTTTTCACCCGATGGCAAAGAGATGTTTTGCGTCTATCACGCCCGCACCAATGCCACCGGCAATGCCCGCAGAGTCTTTATGGACCGCATGGAGATACTAAAGGACGGCACACTGATCGTCCATGGTCCCGATACAAACCCCCAACCGCTTCCCTCGGGATTAGAGCAGGGAAAAAGAACGGCTTCTCCAAAAGCCCGCAGCTCCTTTTGAGCCGCGTTTGCCGGAAAGCTGTATGACAAACGATTAAACCTTTAAACCTTTAAACCTTTGTGATGAAAAAACAACTTCTGATAACTTTACTCGCAGGCTGGCTGGCCTTTCCGGTGGCGGCCCAAAAGAGCTGGAAGCCCGCCGGGGATAAAATCATGACTTCTTTCGCGCAGAATGTCAACCCGGAGAATCCTTTGCCGGATTATCCGCGGCCTCAGATGGAGCGTGAAAAGTGGCAAAACCTGAACGGCTTATGGGATTATGCCGTCACCTTTCGCACAAAGGATGGCCTGCCCGCAAGTTATGACGGGAAGATCCTGGTCCCCTTTGCCATCCAGTCCGCCCTGTCCGGGGTCGGCAAGGCGGTCAGTACCGCAAAGAAATTGTGGTATCACAGGACCTTTACGGTGCCTGATTCCTGGAAAGGGAAAAGAATCCTGCTCCATTTCGGCGCGGTGGACTGGGAAACCACCGTTTTCATCAACGGCAGGAAAGCAGGTCTTCACCGCGGAGGATTTGACGCCTTTGGCTTCGACATCACCGGCTACCTGGTCGCCGGCAAGGCGAACCAACTGACGGTCAGCGTCTGGGATCCCACCGATGACGGCACACAACCAAGGGGAAAACAGGTGAATGATCCGAACGGTATCTGGTATACCGCCGTAACGGGCATCTGGCAGACCGTATGGCTGGAGCCTGTGGCAACCACGCATGTCACCGCCCTGAAATATTATCCGGATATCGACCGGAAATACTGTGATTTCTCCATTGCCGTGAACCACCCGGAAGCTGATGTGAACGTGAAGGTCACCGTTCTGGCAAAAGGGAAAAAGATCGCGAGTGCGGAACAGGCTGCCGGCGACAACATTCGCCTGAAATTTCCCCAGCCTCATCTCTGGTCGCCGGATGATCCTTTTCTATACGATCTGAACATCCAGGTGATCAGGGGCGGACGCGTCGTGGACGAAGTGACAAGCTATATGGGTATGCGCAAGATATCGGTGGCCAAAGACGCCAACGGAACGCCCCGAATCATGCTCAACAACCATTTCCTCTTCCAGCTGGGTTTCCTGGACCAGGGCTGGTGGCCCGGCGGGTTGTACACCCCTCCGACGGATGAGGCGATCCTGTTTGATCTGAAAAAGGCCAAAGAATTCGGTTACAACATGCTTAGAAAACACACCAAGGTGGAACCGGCGCGCTGGTATTATCATTGCGACAAAATGGGCATCCTTGTGTGGCAGGACATGCCTACGGGCGATATGGACCACCATCCTAAAAATGAAGCAGGAGAGATCATCCGCAAAGCACAGTCCTCTTATGAATTCGATCAGGAGCTGAAGGCCATGATCAATCAGCATTTCAATCACCCCAGCATCGTGCAATGGGTGCCCTTTAACGAAGGATGGGGGCAATTCAATACCATTGAGATCTGCAACTGGGTAAAAAAGCTGGACCCCACCAGGCTCGTGGACGGCCCGAGCGGCTGGATTGATTTCCCCGGAGCGGGCGACGTGCAGGACATGCATAAATATCCCGGTCCGGGCATCCCGGAATCCAAGGGTGACAACCGTGCGTTGGTTTTGGGCGAATACGGGGGACTGGGGTTGCCCGTTGACGGACATACCTGGCAGCAGAAGAAAAATTGGGGCTATGTCTCCTATAAATCCAGGCAGGAATTGCAACAGGCTTATATCAAGTTGATCGATCAGTTGCCCGGCCTGATCCAAAAGGGATTATCCGCGGCAGTTTATACCCAGATTACCGATGTGGAAGGAGAGGTGAATGGTTTTATGACATACGACCGCAAGGTGCAAAAGCTATTGAGTCCGGAAACCATTAAGGCGAGCAAATCGTTATTCGAGGTGCACATTGAAGAGTGACCGTATTACTATGCGCAAACGGGTGGCTTCCGAATAGTGATGATAAAAGCAGGGATCATTCATGAAAGTCTTAAAATTTTTAGATGATGAGAAATAAAACAGGATTGCTGTTGGGTGGGATGACCATCGCACTTCTAATGGCGGGGTGTAACACCCGTCCGGCGGATACCGGTATCAACGTGAATTTCGTAGACCGGCCGTCCACTGTCACCGCCAATGCTTTTTATGCGAGCAATAAGGCGCCCCTGCAGCCTTCTTCTTTTGTAAAACTGCCCATCGGCAGCATTCGTCCGGAAGGGTGGGTCCTTAAGTGCCTGCAGTTGGAAAAAAACGGCATGACCGGACATCTTGATCAGATCAGCGCCTGGCTGGAGAAGAAGGACAACGCCTGGTTAAGCCCGGACGGCAAGGGGATTCATGGTTGGGAAGAAGTGCCTTACTGGCTGAAAGGATATGCCGATATGGGCTATGTCCTCGGGGACTCTACCATCATCCGTAAAGCGAAGGTTTGGATCAACGCCGTACTGGGCAGTCAGCGTGCTGACGGATATTTTGGCCCTGTCAGCATCAGTGACGGCACCCGGGAACTTTGGCCCAACATGATCATGCTTTGGTGCCTGCAGTCTTATTATGAATACAGCGGCGACAGCCGCGTACTGCCTTTCATGACGAATTATTTTAAGTGGGAAGCAGCATTGCCCGACAGCGCCTTTCTGCAGCATTACTGGGGGGCAAGCAGAGGTGGCGACAACCTGTACAGTGTTTACTGGCTCTATAACCGCACGGGCGAAAAATGGCTGCTGGACCTGGCGGAGAAGATCCATAAACATACGGCCAACTGGGGAAATGCCCAGGGCTTGCCCAACTGGCACAATGTAAACATCGCGCAGGGTTTCAGGGAACCCGCCACCTATTACCTGCAGAGCGGGGATTCCGTGGACCTGCGGGCTACCTATCATGATTTTCACCTGGTCCGTAACCTGTACGGACAGGTGCCGGGTGGCATGTTCGGCGCCGATGAGAACGCCCGGCCCGGATACGCCGATCCTCACCAGGGTATTGAGACCTGCGGCATGGTGGAACAGATGAATTCCGATGAGATGCTGCTGCGCTTTACCGGTGACAGTCGTTGGGCTGATAACTGCGAGAATGTAACGTTCAATACGTATCCCGCCGCCTTGATGCCGAATTTCAAAGCGCTGCGTTATTTCACGGCTCCCAACATGGTGGTCAGTGCCGCTGAAAACCATAGTCCCGGCATCCAAAACAAGGGCCCCTTTTTTATGATGAACCCGCTGAGCAACCGTTGTTGTCAGCACAACCATGCGCAGGGCTGGCCCTATTACGCTGAAAACCTGTGGATGGCAACACCGGATAACGGCCTCGCGGCGGTTTTGTACGCCGCCTCAGCCGTTTCTGCCAAGGTGGGCGATGGTACCAAAGTGACTTTACAGGAGCAAACCCATTACCCTTTTTCCCAGAAGGTATCCTTTACAGTGCACATACCACACCCTGTCCACTTCCCTGTCTACCTCCGGATTCCCGGTTGGTGTCAGGATGCTGCGATCACCGTCAACGGCAAACGCCAAGACGCCGCGCTGCGGCCTGATGGTTATGCGCGCCTGGAAAATACCTGGAAAGAGGGTGATCAGATCACGCTGGAAATGCCGATGAAAATAACCCTCCACAAGTGGGTTAAAAACAAAAACAGCGTGAGCGTCAATTACGGTCCGCTTACCTTTTCCCTCAAGATAAAAGAGCGTATTGAAAAAGCGGATCCGGAAAAAACGGCTTTGCCGGATTCTCACTGGCAGCCCGATGTGGATACCGCTGCCTGGCCGGCCTACGACATTTATCCGGCCAGCGCGTGGAACTATGGGTTGTTACTGAAAAACAGCGATCCTGCCAGGGATTTCAAAATCATCAAAAAGCCCTGGCCGGCAAATGATTTTCCCTTTACGCCCCAAAGCGTGCCGATTGAACTGATCGCCAGCGGCAAACCGATATCTTCCTGGCAAATTGACAATAATGGATTATGCGGCGTTTTGCCTGAGAGTCCGGTGACCGTGACAAGCGCCGCCGGGAAGATTACGCTCCTTCCGATGGGGGCAACCCGGTTGCGCATATCCGCCTTTCCGGTGGTGAAATGATCAGCCTGTTGGAGGACCCGTGGAAAAAGCAGGGAGGTGTGCGGTTGCGTTTATATTTGTATCATTGC
>DASULB010000421.1:0-4660 GCA_036278455.1 Chitinophagaceae bacterium
ACCCTTCCGGATGAAGGATATAGTGATAGCGAATACTTTAGCGATGATGACGAAAGAGACAAGGAAATCTGGAAAAAACATAGAAAAGATGATGATGACGGAGGTGACGGGAATGGAACCTCACTCGTTTCATAATTCAATCAATGCAGAGAGCTATTTCACTCCGTCTTCTCTTTTTTCTGATACCCCCTCGAACAACTTCATGAGAACTTCAAAATGGTAGGGTTGTCAGGTTCAGGAATGCATGACGATGGCATGATGGCAGATGACACATCCTGTAAAATCGATCTTAAAACCTTCTATTGTACAATACTGACCAATCACAAATCATCAAAAAACGAGGAAAGCGGTATACACTTAACTTATCAACGTTTGTACATCTCATTTTTTAGAATTCATGCATTATCATCATTCCGCAACTACATCAATAATTGTGCATTTGCAATGACTGGTTTAAGCAATTTTGGAATAGACTATTGTCTCTCACTGGCTAAAAGGACAAAATCAAGTAGTTTATCCCGGATTTCTAACAAGAAAGGAGACTTCATCTCTATGCGCTACTACTACTCAAAACACAAACCACTTCTACACTCTGATTGACTATCAGCTTGTCGGAGATGTGCGGGGATGATTAAACGCATTTGACAGTCGTGGACTCTATCCTTTGCTATATTTTGTTTTAAATCACTTATAATTATTCCGCCCATTTAATTGATTATTAATATGGATCACCGGTAAATGGATTCTTGATCACAGTCCCGCCCGGTGGTGGCGCCACTTCTGTTAAATATACAAAAAACGTAGCATTCTTCAGATTAACTATACGGTCTACCCTAAACACAACCCGGTCTCTAAACAGAACTTCTTGTTCACCTTCGGTTTTTGCATATTTTGCGATGTACTTTCCGGTGGTTCCCGCTATAACAAAGTAAGCAATGGGATGAGCGGTGCTGCCGATGCTATCCCAATTACCTGCCGCACCACCGGCACCGCGCAGAATACTCGTGGACCAGAAAGTCTCATCCATAATTAGATCATTTGTGGCGATCTTCCCGTTAAACACACTGATATTGTCGAGACTCGATTGCCGATAACTCGTTCCAACGAAATCAGGTAAGTGGCCCAAACCTGTGCCTAAATCCTGAGCCGCCCGATTAAACGCAGCTTGAGCGAGTGCGACATATGCCATTGTAAGACCAGGTTCTGTCGGGGATGCAAGATCAAAGTGTTGCTGTTGTGGTGGTGATAAAAGCAAATAACTCTGAATTCCAAAATCGCGATAACCAGCTATATTAATTTTCCCACGCAAATGATTTCCAAGTGCACTCCAGACAATACCGGTTTGAGGATCGCCAACCACCCATATGTTTATCGCAGCCAACAAACCAGGATCAACATCAGGCTGGTCTTCTACTGCAGCCTTAGCTGTTCTCCCCTCAAAGAAACCCATTGCCTCCTTCTCTGGAACGTTCGGACCTTCCTTCAATAGTTTATTAGTAATATTTAGCAGTTTCTCATCATTAGTTTTTCCTTCCAATAACCCACTCTTTGCCCCATTTTTCTCCAGCTCGTTTTTAACATGACGTAACTCAGCTTGAAGATTGGCATCTGCCATCTGATTTAATTGTTGTTCCGCGATGACAAAATTAGCCGTATCGAGATCTGCAGGAAGTCCAACTCTCGCAGCCGGAAAAAGCATCCGTTGATAAACAGCACTATTGGACAAATCACCATTTCGTTCACGTTGCACTACACTTTGTTCAACATTATTACTTCTATAGTGATGAGCCTTGTATTGCCTCAAAGGTGAGCTGACCTTTGGCCCTAAAACACCCACATTTTCTTGAGGGTGAGAGGCCGATGGAACAACGTTAAAAACCGCCGCTCCCATCACACCTGTCTCATGCTTCAATCCCGGATCGTCATTTACAGGACCTTCCCGCTTCATTTGCAATTCTTCATCCTCCATGCTCTTTTTTTGTAAAGCAGGAACTGCGGGATAAGCAATCCCATGCGCTCCCTGGTGATCAGTAGCAGCACGATATCCTTGGCCGGTTGTTTTAGTATATCGGTAAGTGGTTGTCATGATTTAAGAAACTCCTCACGAAAAGATTACCGTAGTGAATAATTACTTTTAAAGTGCCCGTAAGGTACAAAAGCTTTTTATTTTCTAAAAAGTAATATTTCCACAGTAGCAATGACATACAAAAACATTAATCCTGTAAAGCAGTAATTCAAAAACTTCGTCGTTTCTGGATTAAACCAACCATCCAAAAGTGAATCATCAGTGCCGGTAGAAACTGATCTCGGTATAATCCGTGCTTCCCGCTCTCATGCTTGTAACTCTATCATCTTTACATTTGTAATTCGAGCAAATGCATTACAGCTCCAAGCGCCCCTTTCGCTCGTGGTCTAAAATTATATTATCCTGAATATTGTATTATCGCCTATTGTTTATCACATTTTAAATAAACGTCTATTTTAATGACGTTGACTGGTATCATATTCGGAATAGCATGTTGTTGCTCCATAACTTTCCCATTCTTTTTCGGCCACCTGGCATGATATATTTCTTCAAAAATGATGTTGTGTCCGCATTTCAGGGCTGCATAATCACGGCTCTCATATCAGGCGCTCCGTCATCCTGCTGTTTGATTGCCTTCAGGGGCTGTCGATAACATCTTTAAGCCTTTTCACCACCGATGTCAGTTTCTCAGGATGGTCCTTCCCGTAATTGCCGTGATTTTAAACACCTTGTTTTATCAAAAATGCCTGCCCGGCATAAAGAAAGCAAATAGACAAACATTTGACTTCCGAGAAGACCCCACCAACATTCCCCACGCAGCTGCATTCATTCGCATTATCCGGATCAATCGTGCCCGAGTAAACATACCTGTCAGCGATCAGATCGAAAGGTGAGGATTGCGGCGGATGATTGCTTCTTGAACTATTTATCTTCCGAATTCAGAGAAAAAAGGTAAAAAACTATCTGTTTTGGATAAAATAGGCCCATCAAGGTCCGTTTTAGGTTGTAATTTTCGCTTTTAAAATACAGCGAAAAGAAAAAGCGCTTCTGCAATGCAAACGTTTGAATTAAACCGCCCTTATGAACAAGATTAAACGATTATCACTGGCTTCCCTTTTAGCCGCCTTGTTACTGTTTATGATGCAGCCCGTGTCGGGGCAAGACGCACTCACCCATGACCAACGGATGCAGTGGTGGCGCGCTGCCCGCTTTGGCATGTTCATCCATTGGGGGGATTATGCCGTGCTGGCCGGCGTCTATAAAGGCCATCATGTCAAGCACGGCGGTGAATGGATCATGAACCGCGGAAAAATACCTGTCAGGGAGTATCAGCAATACGCCAAAAAATTCGACCCGGTCAAATACGATCCGGACGCCTGGGTGAAAATGGCGAAAGAGGCCGGCATGAAATACATCGTCATCACGGCCAAACACCACGACGGCTTCGCCATGTTCAAAACAAAGGCCAGCAAATGGAACATCGTGGACGCCACCCCCTACCATAAAGATGTCCTGAAGCCACTGGCAGCCGCCTGCCGGAAGTACGGGATCAAACTTGGTTTTTATTATTCCCAGGCGCAGGACTGGAATAATCCCGGCGGGGCAGCATCCCGTAAAGTGGCGGTAGACGGATGGGCCAATCCCGATTCAGCCCGTATAGATGCGTATACCAAAGCTCATAGCGGTCACTGGGACCCTTATCAGACCAGTAAAACGATGGAACAATATATCGACAGTGTAGCCGTGCCACAGGTAAGGGAGCTGCTCACCGATTACGGCAAAGTAGCGGTATTATGGTGGGATACGCCCACCCACATGACGGATGAATTCGCGGAAAAACTGCAGGCGCTGTTAAAACTCCAACCGGGCATTATCACCAATGACCGGCTCAAACGACCGGATTTTCCGGGGGATTACATGACACCCGAACAGCATATTCCCGAAAGTGCCGTCAAGGGAAGGGACTTTGAAGTTTGTATGACCATGAATGGTACCTGGGGCTATAAAAGTTATGACAACAATTGGAAAAGCGTCAAAACACTGGTGCGCAATCTCATTGACATCGCCTCCAAAGGCGGTAATTATTTATTGAATGTGGGTCCCAGGGCAGACGGCACTTTCCCGCCCCAGAGCGTCGCCATCCTTCGCGGGGTCGGCAAGTGGATGAAACTGAACAGCGAAGCCATTTACGCCACGCAAAAGAGCCCGCTGCCCGCCCTGCCCTGGGGACGCTGTACCACGAAAGATGGTAACGGCCATACCATACTCTATCTTTCCGTATTCGACTGGCCCGCAAACGGGAAAATCTCGGTGCCCGGGTTAAAAAATAAGAAGGTAGTCTCCTGCGTCTTGTTGGCCCATGACAAAAAATTAAAAACGCAGATGACTGGTGAAGGCCTGACGATCCAGGTACCTGAAAAAGCGCCGGATACCATTGCTACCGTGATAAAATTAGCAGTGCAGGGGACCCTTTAGCGGATACCGGTTACGGTCATAGCGCCGGCATTTAGCCCTAACATTTAACTCTTAACTCTTTACCAAAGACACATCATCCCTTAACCACTTAACCTTTTACGATGAAGATCATTAGCCTGCTGTTTTTAATATTGCTGAACGGCACTTTTAGTCTGCCAG
>DASULB010000422.1:0-5986 GCA_036278455.1 Chitinophagaceae bacterium
TCCATAGGCCAGCGCATCCATCTGCTTGTTCAATAAACCGAATGAAACCTTGGCTAACCGCTCCAAGCACTGCTCCAATAAGATGACCGCCTTTTCATCCGCCCCTTTTTGCGGGCCATAAACGGCTGCGGCGCCATCCACGCCCAATAGCTTATTCTCCACATCGCACAAGACGGTAATTTCACAGGAGGATAAACGTGGATCCAGCCCCATGATATCAATTGCTTTCAATCCCAACAGCCCTATCGGCAAATCAGTGATCTCATTTCCTTCTTCATCTAAAAACCGCACACCCAGCGCGTACAACAAACCTGAAGCGCCGTCAACGGTCGCACTGCCCCCTACGCCGATCACCAATTTTTCAGCCCCCTGATCCAATGCCGCTCTGACTAGCTCACCTGTACCATAGGTATTCGCACGAAGCGGGTCCCTTTCCGCCGTTTTCAATAACCGTAACCCGGATGCGTCCGACAGGGCAATAAAAGCCTTGTTCTCTTTCGCCATCCATCCGAAATCCGCTGTAATGATCCTGCCCAAAGGATCATGTACAGATGCACGTACCGGCTCCCCACTTATTCTTTTGATAAGCAAGGGCACCGTATCATCTCCACCATCCGCCACCGGGAAAAGTGCCAATTTGCAGTCAAGTTTACTCGCCAGAAGTCCCGCCGCGATATGAGTAGCGGCGTCTTCAGCGGAAAGGCTGCCTTTGAAGGCATTTGGGGCAATGGTGATGCGCATGGAGAATTCAGGTTAAAGATGTTAAATTACAACGAAATTCTCATACGGGAACCAATGTTCTCAAAGTAGGACGATGAGATATTGGAGTCTCAGTACCGGAGCGCATAGGCAATATTTATAATTTAGCCTGGAAGGGACTTACATCGAGACATAAAACCATAGAAGAAAATTTATAGATATGACAAAGCGCCAGGACGTGGATTTGGCAGCAGGACCATTATTTAAATTATTGTGTCCCAACCGGCACTGCTGCCTCGAACCCCGGAAAACCATGTACCCAAATGTCAGCAGCCAGTTGATAAATACAATTAGGGGAACTGAGCACAGAATCAACGGCATACCTGTGTGGGTAATCTGAAAAAAAGAAACAAAAAAAAGGAAGTAGAAGACGCCTATTATACAGCTATTAAAAAGAGCTGTTACAGACCCCGGAAGATTCGTCATCAATAAAACCGGGCAGCATGCAGCAGACCATCAATATTTCACCGCTGCGCTGCCGGCAGACATTTATTTCGCTAAAAGAAGACACCACTTAACTACCGCAAGGTTCCCGAATTACCGGATATTTTACCGGCGACGCAACTTGCGAATAACAATTGCCTCAAAAAAGCCTGGCAAAAGCTTGCCCCCGGCGCCGCGGTTCTTATTCCAGAATTTTTTTCTGCCGGCTTAATTGCTTTCCACATTTCTGTTGTCTTTATGAGTATAGGACGATCACTATGCCAGGATTACCTGCTTATTCATTTTAAGACATCCTAAATCATGAACGACAGGCTGTGGGAGCTTCTTGCAAAATACTGGAGTAACAAGATCAGTCCCGAAGAAAAGGTGGAAATGGAGTCTATCTTGCTGGACCATCCCGATCACTGGCTGAAAACAGGGCTGATGCAGCAGATAAACTGGGGACTGCATCCCTTGCTCGCCAGGAAACGGGCGGATAAAATCGCAGATAAGATTGTAGGTAAAACCAGTGATACCGACTTTCTGTATAAAGAAGAACAGCGTGTAAGAACGCGCCATCCGCTATGGAAACCGGCAATAGCCGCGTTATTGCTTTTAATGATCGCCGGCTCTTTGATATTTTTGTGGGAAAAGAAATCATCCGGCGACACCTTGGTATGGCAGAAGGTTACTACTACGAATGGCATGAAAACCACCCTCAGGCTGGCTGATGGATCTGAATTGTGGATGAATGCGGGCAGCACATTGCGTTATCCAGAAAACTTTAATGAGAAAGTAAGAGAGGTGTATCTGACAGGGGAAGCCTATTTTAAGGTAAAACATGATCCGAACAGGCCTTTTATTGTCCATACGTCCGACATGACCGTAAAAGTACTGGGGACAGAAGTGGATGTCCGCGCTTACGGGGATGAGGATTACTTTGAAACGTCCCTGATTAAAGGTGCTGTAGCTGTTACTGTAAACGAGGGGAAAGAGCAGCAGCAACGGATTTACCTGAAGCCCCGGCAGAAACTCGTGGTGCGGAAAGCATCGCTGGAAATTGGCAATATCGATGGCGGACAGGCGAGTGGAGAGAAGAAAAGGTCGCTTACCGCAGATACCATTGCTGATAATGTCCTGCTGGAGCCGATAAAACTGGTGGATGGAAACCTTATTCCCGAGACAGCCTGGAAAGAAAATACGTTGTTGTTTGAGAATGAACCCCTTCAGTCATTGGCGAAGCGTCTAGAAAGATGGTATGGCGTAAAGATAGTCATCACGGATTCATCTTTTGCACAACAAAGGTTTACCGGACGCGCTGATAATGTTTCACTGAAGAAACTGCTGGATATCCTCCAGATGATTAAACCATTTAATTATATTATAAACGATAAGCAAGTGATTATCAAATAACTAACTGATGATACACCCGTTTACATTGTCGATTCATGCGCCGCCATGATCAGGCGTGGCACAGATAAAAATAAAGCGAGGAATAGTGGCATATTCCCCGCTCCTGAGAAAACACGAATGCATTTCCTCATCTGTCCCGAACAATCGGGGCTTTAATCAAAAAAGCGATGCAATTTATGAATTTTTTGTTTACCTACGTGTGTCCGTCTGTCAGGCGGGCCTGTTTGCCTGCTTTAAAGACAGGATATACAGTGCTTGGAATACTGTCTTTACCTGTTAGCCATCCTGATATTACGTCTTCTTCCTTCAACCGAAAGATGTTGCTTATGTCGAAATTGACCTGCCTTCTCTTATTGGCTTTCATGCAGGTATCTGCAAGAGGGTATTCACAAGACAAAGTTTCTGTGGATTTCAAAGATGCAAAGATAGCAAAGATATTTCACTACCTCGAAAGGAAATCCGGGTATGTCTTTTATTATAACAATGATGAACTGGAAAAATTGCCTGGCGTTAGCTTGGAATTAAAGGAAGCCACCATATCCCAGATACTCGATTTCATATCCCACAGGCTGGCCCTGCAATATAGCATTCTGGATAACAAGCTGATTATTGTCCGGGAAAACACCGCTTTGTTGGACGTACAAAATATTCGCGGTAAGGTAGTGGATACTCAAGGTAAAGCGCTGGTCGGGGTAAGTGTTCAAATCAAAGGGACTGCCGGAGGTACCGCTACAGACGCGAAGGGAGAATTTTCGCTAGAAGCGCCGGATGGTGCAACATTGGTTTTTAGTTACCTGGGCTATGAAACCAAGGAGGTACCGTTTACGGGAAAAACGAACCTGCTTGTTACATTGAGGACCTCTGAGACAGGATTAAACGAAGTAGTGGTAGTCGGATATGGTGCGCAAAAGAAGAGCGATCTGACAGGATCTATAAGCAGTATAAAGGGGAGTGAAGTGACGGATTTGCCTACGCAGAGGGTAGATCAGGCCTTGCAGGGGCGTGCTGCAGGTATCATGGTTTTAAATACCGATGGTGCTCCGGGTGGGAATACCACAATTCGTATCAGAGGCGTCAACTCAATCAACGGAGGCAATAATGCGCTTATCGTAATCGATGGATTGCAGGGAGGCGATCTGAGCTCACTGAATCCTAGTGACATCGCCTCCATAGAAATCTTGAAAGATGCATCAGCTACCGCCATATATGGTTCTCAGGGTGCGAATGGTGTAATTCTGATTACGACTAAAACAGGAAAAAAAGGGAAGCCGGTAATCAGTTATAATTATGATATCGGCTTCTCAAAATTGAGTAAAAAAATACCGCTACTGAATGCAGCACAGTATGCTAAAAATATAAATGTATTCGCGTTGTCTAATAATGGGAACGGAATTAACCCGAAACCCATTTTTTCCGACGCTGATATAGAGGGCTTTGAGAAAAACGGAGGGACGGATTGGCAGGATGTTATCTATCACACGGCGATTACCCAAAACCATCAACTATCTATCAGTGGTGCAACGGATAAGCTGAGCTACAGGTTATCCGGCGCCTATTTGGATCAAAATGGTATCTTGTTAAACTCAGGATATAAACGTTTCTCATTACGCGTTAATGCGAAAGCTGACATTACTAAGTGGGCCAGCTTTGGTCTAAACTGGAACGGGGCTAAAGAGAAGGCAAATTCCATTCTTTTTGGCAACAGTACGGATTGGCCCAATAACCCTATAGGAGCAGCCCTCAGATTTTCGCCGACAATACCCATATATGATTCCACCGGTAATTATAGCAAGGCGAATCTTCATTATGGCAATCCTACGTTATGGAATCCCCTGGCAAGTACGTTGGAGCCATTGAACGACAACAATACCTTGCGGAACAGCTTTAATGCCTACCTCGATTTTACGATCCTTGACGGGCTGACATTGCGGATAAGCGGGGGTGCTATCTTAACCAATGAAGATAACCTGAGTTTTTTGAATACCAAGACTTTTATCGGGTTACAAAGCAACGGATTGGGAACGGAATATACACTCAAGAGCGAGTACTATCAAAACTCCAATATTTTGACCTATGATAAAACCTTTAATAAACATCATCTGACTGTTACGGCAGTGGCTGAGCAAAAATATTCAAGGGATTATTCTTCGTCCATTGATGCAAGTGATTTTTTGAATCAACAGACAAGCATATATGATTTTTCAGGAGCCAATATCAAGACCATCGGATCGTATTTTTCTGAAAGAGTTATTAACTCATACATGGGCCGTATAAATTATGTATATGCTGATAAATACTTATTAACAGCCAGTTATCGCGCTGACGGGTCCTCTGTATTTGGCAAGAATAATAAATGGGGTTTTTTCCCCTCCGCTGCCGTTGCCTGGAGGGCATCCCAGGAGGACTTCATTAAGCGCCTAAATATTTTCTCAGACCTGAAGGTCCGTGCCAGCTGGGGTATTACCGGCAACCAGGCTATCAGCCCTTACCAGACGCTTGCGCGCATCAGTTCGGGAGCTGATTATAACTATCCCTATGATGGTGGCGATGCTACTAATCTGGGCTTTATTATTTCTTCCGCAGCCAATCCTAATCTTAAATGGGAGAGTACCAGCCAGGTTGATTTTGGATTAGATATCGGTGTGTTAGGCGGGCGCCTGACCTTTACAGGTGATTATTATAAAAAAACAACCAAAAACTTGCTGATGCCCAGAGAATTGCCTTCTTATACCGGTTTGACGAGCATTACCGATAATGTTGGATCTATCGGAAATAAGGGAATTGAGATTGCGGTCGCCGGTGATCCGGTAGCCGGAAGTGATTTTTCATGGCACAGTGGATTTCAGATCGCGGCGAACAGGACTACAGTCATAAATTTGGGCCGCGATAACAGAATCGGTTATAAGTCGGGCGGATCAGGACAAGGTGTTAACAGTGCGTTTATGTATCTGGTGGATGATGAGCCTTTCGGACAAATGTTTGGCTGGAAATACGAAGGTGTTTGGAAAGAGAGCCAGGCTAAAGAAGCTGCCGCTTACGGACAGCTACCGGGTGATCCTCACTATGCTGATATTAACCAGGATGGCAAGATCGATATGAATGATACCACGGTGATCGGAAACTCGATGCCTAAATTTATTTTTGGCTGGAGCAACCAGATAACCTATAAAAACTTTAACCTTACTTTTCTGATTCAGGGGAAGCAAGGGAATGATATCTTTAATGTCGCAAGGATCGCCCTGGACGCGCCGGACGGGACCAGTGTACGGCTGTTAAATCGCTGGACGCCGGAAAATCAGGATTCCGACATCCCCGGCATCATTGACGCGCGTACCCGGGAAAACGCGCACCTGGTAAGTACAATTTCTTTTCCGCCCAGTACAGGTAATAC
>DASULB010000423.1:0-6337 GCA_036278455.1 Chitinophagaceae bacterium
AAAACTTTCGTCATCCTTTATTGAATGATTCAAAACTGTTGAAGGCCGAAGAACGGGAATTATTGAGGAAAGTGATTGAAAAAAAAGCGCTGGCTTACGCCGTAGCACGCGTGGATAATGAAGAAATTGACCGGATCAACATCCTGAAAGCCTCATTCAAAGCCATGCACCTGGCCATTGCCAGTCTTGCGACGGAACCACAATTACTGATTATAGACGGCAATTGTTTCGTCCGATATCAAAATATTCCCCACCAGTGTATCATTAAAGGCGATGGAATCTACGCCTCCATCGCCGCAGCCAGCGTCCTGGCCAAAACCTACCGGGATGATTACATGCGAGAACTGCATACGCAGTTTCCGCAATACGCCTGGGCTGAAAACAAAGGCTATGCTACACAAAAACATCGCGAAGCCATTCGCCGTTACGGCACTACCTGCTTTCACAGGCGTTCCTTCAAACAACTGCCGGATGAGGCTGAGTTATTTCAGTCGCTCGGGGAGCAGTAAAGCATTTACCGGGTTATCTTACTTGGTCACCCTCACTTTAATAACGATCTTTTTTACCCTGGCGGTATCCGAGGGGGTGACTTTGACATCAGGACGGTGGGCGTCGCCCGGGAAAAAGAGAAAGAAAGTGCCAGGCTGGGCCACATAATATTTCCCGGGGCCTTTGTAATTGGCAGCATCTCTGGATGAATTATAAGGCACTGTTACCGTCAGATCGGAGGCTTTGGCTTTGCCAATTTTCTCTTCTCCCCGGATCATGCATTGGATATCGGCATACCGGCGGTGCGATTCCCATCCGCTTTTGTCAAAGTCCTTGGGAACAAATTCAGTGATGGAGGCATATACATCCTTGCCCACGATAGGATAACTCCCCGGGGCGAGGCTGATGAGATCCTTGCGGTTCAGGAAAGCGAACGCCTTGTCCCACCAGATTTGATGCTTGTGATACTGGGCTGAAAATGTTTGCGCATTGATGTCGGAATTGGGCTTCTCCGACAGACCGTCCCTCCATTGGCCATGTTCCATCCACGTTTGGGCCGTCTCCCGGCTTTTCTTCCCCGAAGTGGTCCGGGACCCGGTCACCTGTGTCATTCCGTCCAGGTAAAAGACCGAGAAGAGGAGCAACAAAAGGGCTCTCCGGCAGTACTTGCCGGGAAGGAGGTCTGAAATGGCGGCCTGCTTTGTATCTGCGGCCATATGTGTGCTGAAGCATGAACGTTTCATGTACCGGAAATTTTTTAATGGATGAAGGATCGAAAACTTTTCTCAAAGCTAAGGTAAAAAACGTAACAATGCAATCCTTTGCATTTTGTTCGCTTTTACCACGCGCGCGGGCGCTTTTTTTAAATTTTTCTTAAATGTGTGCTTACCTTTATCGCGTAAATAAACCGGGAGCGGGCTCCGGGTTGCCAATTAGATGCGTATGAGCGAACAATTAAAACCCCGCCTGGAAGTATGTCCTTCCCCGGCGATGTTGCCTTTGTATGATGTAAGCAGCAGTGTCGTGGTGATCATTGATGTACTGAGGGCCACCTCCACCATTTGTACGGCTTTGTATAACGGCGCTGAACAGGTGATACCAGTGGCCAGCGTAGCCGAATGCATCCGCACCGGCCAGGCGTTAAAGGCGATTACCGCAGGGGAACGCGACGGATTTATCGCCGAAGGACTCCAATATGGTAATTCGCCGTTTGAATACCCCAGGGAATTCGTAGCGGGCAAAACGGTCGTGCTGACCACTACCAACGGCACCCGGCTGCTGCATATGGCCTCCGGTGCCGCGATCATCATAACCGGATCTTTTCCCAATCTCTCGGAGGTATGCAGCTACCTGGTGGGGCAATCTCTGGGCGTTATCCTCGGATGTGCGGCCTGGAAGGACCGTGTGAACCTGGAGGATATGTTATTTGCCGGGGCAGTGGTCAATCGTGTCAGGGGTCATTTTCACGTCGATTGTGATGCCGCGCTGATCGCCGAGACGCTGTACCTCCAGGCGCGCCATGATCTGTTCGGCGCCATGAAAAAGGCCACCCATTATCACCGGCTGGCCGGCTACGGCATGGAAAAGGATATCCGTTATTGCCTCACGGCCGATATAGCGCCTTCATTGCCCTTGCTGGAGAACGGCGCGCTGGTCAACCGGAGCACGGTTGTTGCAGCCACCGGCAGGTAGAAAGCTCATTATTTTGCTTATTCTTTTGTTTATCGTTTTGCTCATTGTGCGCGGAGACTGGTGCTGTCCTTGCCAAAGGGTCCCGCAATTCCTCCAGAGTATGGTTGACCTGGCGCCGGAGCCGGAAATGGAAACGAAGCAGTGTCTCATCCTGGCGAAAAGGGTCAGGTCACGCTCCGGCTGCCACCAAAGGGCTGTGGCGGACCTTCAATAGCCTGCCCTCCGTTCTCCATAAAATTTCCGGTGCAGTTCACCGATCCATTTATAGCTACCCGGAAATTGGTCCGGCCCGGGTGACATTCATCCATGGGTTTCCCCTTGCAAGGACGCCTCTTCGGCCACCAGACGGGGCGTCCCGCTTGAATTATTTTACCGGAAAGGAGGCCGAGCCGGTTAGGAGAGCGCTCAGCATCCCTGTAGCGTTACCAGGTTGATAATTTTACCGCACTTGACAGGAATTCTTCGTACCTTTGCGCCCTCAATTTCTAAAGCGGTCAAGGAGACGGATTTGTGAGAAATCCCGCCGGTTGCCCGTTTACTTGTTAAATTTTTAAAAGCCCCTCGGGGGAAAGCACCATTAGTTTATGAATATTCGCAACATTGCCATCATAGCCCACGTAGATCACGGAAAAACCACCCTGGTGGATAAGATATTGCATCAGACCAAGGTTTTTCGGGAAAATGAAGATACGGTGGATCTGATCATGGACAGCAATGAGCTGGAACGTGAAAGGGGAATCACCATTTTCTCCAAAAATGCCAGTGTTTTTTATAAGGACGTGAAAATTAACGTGATCGATACCCCTGGTCACTCGGATTTCGGGGGGGAAGTGGAGCGCGTACTTCAGATGGCCGATGGCGTATTGTTGCTGGTGGATGCCTTTGAAGGGCCGATGCCGCAGACGCGTTTTGTGTTGCAAAAGGCATTGCAGTTGCACCTGCACCCCATCGTGGTGATCAATAAGGTGGACAAGCCCAATTGCCGCCCCGATGAGGTACATGACGCGATATTCGAGTTGTTTTTCAATCTGGACGCTACCGAAGAGCAGCTTAATTTCTCCACGATATACGGGTCCTCCAAGTTAGGCTGGTTCAATACTTCATTGACCCCTACGGATAATATCAACACGTTGCTGGATGTTATTCTGGAAAAGGTGCCCGCACCCGTCGTGAGCGAAGGCACGCTGCAGATGCAGATCACTTCGCTGGATTACAGCAATTTTCTGGGCCGTATTGCCGTGGGCAAAGTAGCCCGGGGCACTATCTCGGAAGGGCAGCAGGTCGTTTTATGCCGTGCAGACGGCAGCAATGTACGTTCCAAAGTAAAGGAACTCTATGTCTTTGAAGGACTCGGGAAAAAGAAAGTGAAGGAAGTGGTCGCCGGAGACATCTGCGCGATTGTCGGCATTGACGGCTTCAATATCGGCGACACCGTATGTGATGCGGAAAACCCCGATCCGCTGCCCGTTATCGCCGTGGATGAGCCCACCATGAACATGCAGTTCAGCATTAATACCTCACCGTTTTTTGGCCGGGACGGAAAATTCGTCACGAGCCGTCATTTGCGTGACCGCCTCATGAAGGAGCTTGAAAAGAACCTGGCGCTCAAAGTGGTGGAGACTGCCAATTCAGATAGTTTCCAGGTGTATGGTCGCGGGATCCTTCATCTGAGCATTCTCATCGAAACGATGCGCAGGGAAGGCTATGAATTGCAGGTAGGCCAGCCACAGGTGATCGTCCGTGAAATAGACGGCCGCAAATGCGAGCCCTATGAGCAACTGGTCGTTGATGTTCCCGCCGATTACAGCGGTAAGGTGATAGACATCGTCACCCAGAGGAAGGGCGAACTACAGGTCATGGAAAGCAAAGGAGAGATCCAGCACCTGGAATTCGAGATTCCCTCCCGCGGGTTGATAGGGCTGCGTTCACAAATGCTGACCTCCACCGCCGGGGAAGCCGTGATGGCACACCGGTTTGTTGAATATAAGCCCTGGAGAGGAATCATCCCGGGAAGGAATAACGGGGTTTTACTGGCCAAGAACGCCGGTATCTCGACGGCGTATTCCATTGATAAATTGCAGGACAGGGGAGCATTTTTCATTGATCCGGGTGAAGAGGTATACAACGGTCAGATTATCGGTGAGCACATTAAGCCCGGTGACCTGGTGGTGAATATTACAGAAGGGAAAAAACTTACCAATATGCGCGCCAGCGGCAGCGATGATTCTGCCCGCATCGCCCCCAAAGTGCAAATGACGATGGAGGAATGCATGGAATACATCCAGCAGGATGAATGCATTGAAATCACGCCAAAGATCATCCGCATGCGCAAGATCATGTTGAATGAGGATGATCGCAAGCGCTATCAGAAGAACCTCAAGATCGAACAGGCCTGATAAAACTACCCGTCGGCGGGCGTCCGCCGGCTCCTGTGGACGAGAAGTGATCTATCTTTATCCACGGCTGCCTAAATAATTGTAGTCCGAGATGATGGTATGCAGGAACATGGAGGGATCCATGTGGTCCTGGATATGCAACGTATCCCGGATCTTTTCCGCGGTGTTGTGCAGCAAAAGCAGGTTGTCCGAATGATTGTAATGCTGTAAAACTTCCTTGATAAGCTGAATGTCGGCGTCCTTCAGGGCAGCCGCCTCAGGGAACCGCACTTCATAATCTTCCTGTACCGGTACATAGAGTGTTTCCTGTAACGATGCCAGGGCCCTTGTTTTAATAACGGCGGTACCCGCCACCATATCGCCCAACCGTTGATGCTTTTTGCTTACCGCGACGCATATGACTGCGCAAAGGCTCTGGGTGAGGGTGAAATCCACCAGGCGGAACAGCCAGCGGATCATGAATTGCCCAAGCGTGGGACGGTTGCCATCCATGCTGACCACCCGGGTATTCATGGCCCTTTTGCCGATGCTTTGGCCGTTGAAGAAGACCTCCAGCACGAGATCATAAAAAACGATGGGGAGCGCCGCCAGGATAAACAGCAGCGAAGCGCCGGGGCCACCCTTCATGGCAAAGCCGGAGATCAGGATAATGATGATCAATACGTAAGCGATCACGACTGCCAGGTCGATCAGGCGCCCCAAAATACGGTCACCCAGGCTGCCCAGCTCAAAATCCAGCATGATGTTCTGTGAAGTATTGACCGGGATGGTACTCATCAAATAAAGGTTTAATAGTTGACGGGAAAGGTTTATTTTTGAAATTCAACGGGCAAAATACGTTAATGTTTTTAAACCCTTTCCGCTTACAATGAAAGAAGCGCTGTTCCTGAAAAGAAATATTGATAAATGGAAGGCATATGAACAGCAGCTGGATACGACGGACGACCCTGACCTGGAGGCCGCCAGTTTTATTGAACTAACCGATGACCTCTCTTACGCGCGTACTTTTTATCCCCGCAGCAAAACCACCGCTTACCTGAATGGCCTTACGGCGAAGTTCCATCACCAGCTCTATAAAAATAAAAAAGAATCACCCGCCCGCATCTGGTCTTTCTGGCAATTTGAACTGCCCTATCTGTTTCGCCGCTATCACCGGTATTTGCTCTACGCGTTTATATTTTTTATCGTTTTTACCGGTGTCGGCGTACTTTCAGCCACGAGGGACAGCAATTTTATCCGGCTGGTACTGGGTGATCATTATGTGAACATGACGCTTGAAAACATCCGCAAGGGTGATCCTTTTGGCGTATACCAGCATGGAGGCGAGCTTTTTATGTTTTTAAGGATCGCCCTCAATAACATTCAGGTGGCTTTTTTAGCCTATTTATTCGGCATGTCGGGCGGCATCCTGACGGTATTCCTGCTCATGCGCAATGGCATCATGCTGGGTGCCTTTGAGGCTTTCTTTTTCAGCCGCGGGCTGGGCTGGGATTCCATCCTGGCTATTTTTATCCATGGAACCATCGAGTTATCCGTGATCATCGTTGCAGGGTGTGCAGGCCTGGTGCTGGGAAGCAGCCTGCTTTTCCCAAAGACCTATAACCGTTGGCAATCACTGCTCCGCGGGGGAAAGGACGCGATGAAGATCGCCTTTGGCCTGGTTCCATTTTTTCTCATGGCCGCCTTTTTAGAAGGGTTCGTGACGCGGCACTATCTTCAGATGCCGGCACTTCTCAAAGGGTTTATTTTGGCGGCTTCCC
>DASULB010000424.1:0-3250 GCA_036278455.1 Chitinophagaceae bacterium
TCACTTTCAAAAAGATTTTCGTTCAGTGATCCCAGGTCCACATGCATGAAAGCGCTGTGGACACGTGGGGAAAGATTATGGATCTCATGTGCAACTACCTGTTTTCCGGTACCATTTTCACCCAGTATCAGCACATTGGCATCGCTGGGTGCCACCTTTTCCACCGTTCGGTATACGGATCGCATGGCCGGTGAAGTCCCTTTAAAAGGGATGAATCTCCTTTCCAGGTCGCTTTGTAAAGACCGGTGTCTTGCTTCCAGCCTTGTAAGCTGTTGATGTGTCTGCCGTAATTTTAACCCTGCGGTAATGGTGGCTAATAATTTTTCGTTGGACCAGGGTTTCAATATAAAATCTGTTGCACCCATCTTCAGCGCGTTCACCGCCAGATCCACATCACCATAAGCGGTCATCATCACCACAATGTAGTTTCTGTCAAGAGAAAGAATGTGATTCAGCCAGTACAACCCTTCCCTGCCATCGCTTTCCCCTTTGCCATAGTTCATATCCAGCAGGATCAGTTCATAATCATGATGGTCAAGCAAGGCATGCATTTTCCGAGGCGAATGGCAGGTCTCCACCTCGGAGAAATGTTGCTTTAAGTACATGCGTGCCGATAACAATACATCCTCATTGTCATCTATAACCAGGATGCTCGCAGGTTGTTTCTTCATAATCATTGTCCGATATCGAACATCAAATGTACGGAAACGAACAGTTTTCCGGTTACTTAAAATATTATTATACTGATAATCAATATGTTACACAGGATATTTCAACTGGCATGATACTCGTACTTAACAGACAAAATTCTGGTTGACAGCAAGTGGAGCGGGGAAAGACTACCCATTCGTCCGCTTTTATTTTTAAGAGACAGTATGGAAACAAATCAACGTATTTTGGAAAAAAGCCTTTCAGGGACAGATCAAAGCGGCATGGACCGTAAAATTCCGAAAAAGCGGTTTACTACCAAAAAGATCCTGTGGATGGCCGGTATTCTTATTTTTATCATCCTGCTGTTTTTCGTATACCGGATCTCCGAGAAGAAAGTCTATAATATTTCACGCGACCGGATCACCGTCGGGACCGTCACACACGGTGATTTCCAGGATGTCATCCTGCAAAGCGCTACGGTAGAGCCCCTCACTACGGTGATTTTAAACTCTCCCATTGGCGGGCTGGTACAAAAAATGTTTGTGGAAGACGGCAGCATGGTGAAGGCCGGAGAATCATTGCTCAAACTCTCCAATCCGGATGCGACACTGGGATATATTACCAGCGAAGGGCAGATCATCGAACGCATCAATGACCTCAGGAAAACACGCCTGGACCTGGAGACCAATCAGCGGGAACTGGAACAACAGATGCTGCAAACCAATACGGATCTGGATGAAGCAGCCACCCAGTTTAAGCGGGATACAACTTTGTATATTAAAGGAATCGTTTCACAAAAGGATTATCAGACCAGCCGCCGCAATTATCACCTGCAGTTACAGAAGAAAGCTTTGATGGCCCAAACTATGGACCAGGAAAAGGAGGTCAGGCAAATGCAACTTAATGAGACGAATGCCTCTATCGCGCGCCTCCAAAAAAGTTTGGGTATTATCCAGCAAAATATTGAAAACCTGACCGTTAAGGCACCGGTGTCCGGCAGGCTTTCTTCGTTTGATCCCGTTGTTGGAAAAAGTTATGCTCCCAATGAAACGATGGGTAAAATAGACGTATTGCAGGGGTATAAGCTGGTGGCCCAGGTGGATGAATATTATATATCTCGCGTACACGAGGGACAAAAGGCGGTCTGCATTTTTGGCGACACGGAATATCCGATGGAAGTAAAAAAGGTTTTGCCCGAAGTGACCAACGGGCAATTTGAGACCGATCTGGTGTTTACGGGTAAAACACCGCAGGGTGTCAGTCGTGGACTGTCCCTGCAGGTGAAAATATTTTTGTCCGCTAACCAACAGGCGTTGCTTTTACCCCGCGGCCAATTCTTTGAGAGTACCGGTGGCAACTGGGTCTATGTAGTGAAGGGAGAGCATGCGGTAAAAAGAAATATACAATTAGGCAGAAAAAATTATCAAAATTTTGAAGTGCTCGACGGGCTGGAGAAAGGCGACAGCGTGATCACTTCCAGCTATGATGGTTATACGCAGTATGATGAAGTTAATATTAAATAAAATGTAGCGATCGCAATTTATAAATAAGCATGATACTACATTTAATTTTATTGATCTGAATGAAAAAAAAAGATTCACCAGTTACGAACCATATAAATATCCTTGAGGCGTTTGCAGATGATTCCATAATAATTAATGTCTGGCACCTTGGATAAATAGTTAAATAAGCAATGATGAGATGCGATTGTAGATGAGATCCGGCTCTGTCAATTTTGTCATCCGGCGTCTTTGCACAGGAGTTTGAAAGTGAAAAAACCTTAGGTATACTGGCTAACCTGTTTGGCGGACTTGCTATCTTTATTTCCTGCCTGGGTTTATTTGGACTGATTTTATTTACAACCGAACAAAGAAACAGAGAAATAGGTATCCGCAAAGTCCTGGGTGCTTCCCTCGGCCAATTGATGATACTGGTTTCAAAAGATTTTGTAATATTTGTCTTGCTGGCAGCCATTATTGCCTGTCCGATCGCTTATCATCTGATGAAAGGTTGGTTGAAAGATTTTGACTACCGGATTACCCTCGGTTGGGGGGTATTTGTTTTCGCACTGCTGATGGCCCTTATCATTGCGTTGATCTCGGTGAGCTGGCAAGCATGGAAAAGTGCCTCAGCTAACCCTGTGGAGGCACTAAAGTATGAATAAAATACAGCAGGAGTAAAAAGGAAGTAACCAAGGGTTATCGCACATTTTATTCCTTATCCCATACTTGGGAGCATCCTCGGGACCTTTTTAAAAATGGAGAATTGAATACAAACTCAGGGGAATGCCAGTATACGGATGAGGACCATTTAACGATGTGCAGTAAAGGGTTGGTAAATGTTGTTTAATAAAAGTGATCATACGAAGGAATTAAACATGCGTAATTCAAATGATATCCACAAGAAATTAATTCAAATAGATTGGCAGTCCGGTATCTGATCGCCATCATTCCATTATCAAAACCGTCATTTATGATCCAATTAACAGAGATTACAAAAGTATATCGTACCGACGAGGTGGAAACCCTTGCGTTGAATAAGGTTACACTCCATGTAGCAAAAGGTGAATTCGTCTCCATCATGGGGCCTTCGGGCGCCG
>DASULB010000425.1:0-6342 GCA_036278455.1 Chitinophagaceae bacterium
GCCTTCGGATACACCCAGTACATCCCGCTTCACCTCATTGGCATAGCTGACAACAGTGCCCTTAAAATAGGCGGAGCTTCCGGGTTCCGAAGTGATCTTGTGAGCGATCAGACCGCCTGTGCAACTTTCAGCCGTGGAGACCGTCAGGCCACTGTCTTTCAAAAGCCTGCCGATCCACTGCTCGGGTGGCATATCTTCATCGGCGACAGTGATGTCCGCCAGTATTTCCCTGAGCACACCAAAATGTTGCTCCAGTTCGTCGGCAGTACGCTGGCTAACATCATCCCGCGCGGTCAGCCGAAGTTTCAGCAAGCCATCGCCCGGCAGATAAGCAAGTTTAATGTTGGAGGGAAGGGCGCCTTCAAATGTGACCAAACGCTCGGCAATCAGGGACTCTCCGAGTCCCATGGTGACCAGTGTCCGGTGCACGATCGCCGGCAAAGCAAAGTGACCATTCAGCCGGGGCAGCACCTGCCGGGTCATGATGCCCTGCATTTCATGGGGAACACCAGGCAGTGATACATACACCTTTCCCTGCGCTTCAAACCACATGCCTGGGGCGGTACCCCGGCTGTTTGCCAATACCGTGCATGCCGCCGGCACCCACGACTGCCGTAAATTACGGTCAAGGAGCCCGCCATCTCTGGAAGCAAACATTTCCTTGATATGAGACAGTACTTCGGCGTTCTCCACCAGCGGACTGCCAAAGTACTCGGACAAAACGGCTTTGGTGATGTCATCTCCCGTCGGACCAAGCCCTCCTGTTACCAGAATGATGTCCGCATCACGACTTTCGGCACGCAGGGCGCTTAGAATCGCCTCCCTGTTGTCACCGACAGCCACCCGCCGGTGTACCCATATGCCAATACCATTGAGCGCATGGCCCATCCATGCTGAATTGGTGTCTACCGTTTGTCCGATCAGCAATTCATCACCTATGGTGATGATGGAAGCTGTCTGCTGTTTCATAAATGTTTGATTTCAGTTTTACAAAGATAGGATGTTGCCGGTGAAAAGGGGTCAGCGACCACCCCGCTCCTCAGGTTTTAGTGCTGCCCATCGGCGGCCGGATGCGATACAACTGACAGATCCCTCCGATAATAATCACCTCTCCGAGGATAAAAAGCCACCACAAATAATGGGTGGGCATGTAAACAGGATTTTCTCCATTGAAAGCGGATAAATGACGTAGCGGATCCTCACAGAACGATCCGATAATGATCAGCGATCCGGCAATAAAACACATCAAGGCGCCCCGCGGCATCACCATCTTACCATTTAATTTTTCCATACGCAAAATAATCGCGGAAAGCAAAATCATGGTAAGGGACAAAAGACAGGGAGCCAACACCGGCCCTACCCACAGTACAGGCAACAGGAAAAGAATATCCCAGGTCAGCAGGCTAACCGGCCAGCCCAGGATCAGTTTCAAAAAAATATAATAGAAGATATCCCAGACACCAAAGGTCATCAGGAAAAAGGCGAACCGCTGTAGCCTGGTTTTGCCGGTAAGTACACCGATGCCGATTAGCATGAGCAGCGTGGCCGCCTCCCGGCACAGTTCAACGATCATATCCCTTATGCTGATGGATCTTAAGGGAAATACAAAGCCTGACGGATAATAGATCTCACGTAAATACACGACTACGGCGGCTTCCAAAAAGCCCATCGCAATTGCGAAAACAATCACCCAGAGGATGGTATTGCGGGGAATCTTCATCTGGATAAAAATAGACCCTTCCGGGTACAAGTACGACATTTATTGCCGGAGCCATAACTTCCGGCAATGCATGAATTCTATCTTCAGGGTTTGGTTTGGGGACCGCTTACCGTACCATTTCCACGACCTTCGTCGGGTCCAGCGTGGCGTTGCGGATAGAGATCTGGCGCGCCGCGTTCTGGGCGAATTCCAGAAAAGCCTCTTTGGTGATCTCATCGTCGCCCATCATGACGGGCACACCGACATCACCACCCTCGCAAATACCTTCAACCAAGGGTATCTGCCCCAGGAAAGGGATTTCAAATTCTTCTGCCAGCCGCGTACCTCCTTCTTTTCCGAAGATGTAATAGCGGCTGTCAGGCAGTTCAGCGGGTGTAAAATAGGACATATTCTCCACGAGCCCCAGCACCGGTACCTTGATGGCGCCCGTGCTGAACATGCCAATGCCTTTTCTGGCATCCGCTAAGGCCACCTGCTGCGGAGTGGTCACAATCACCACGCCCGTGACAGGCACCGTCTGAACGATGGTCAGGTGAATATCACCGGTACCCGGCGGCAAATCGATCACCAGATAATCCAACTCCCCCCATTGTACGTCCGACACAAATTGTTTCAGGGCGCTGGTCGCCATGGGGCCCCTCCACACGAGCGCCTGCTTTTCGTCCACGAGCAGGCCGATGGACATCAGTTTGATGCCAAAGCGTTCCAGGGGTACGATCATCCCCTTTCCATTGATCTTGGTCATCATCGGTCGCTCACCGCGAACCCCAAACATAATGGGCACGCTGGGACCATAGATGTCCGCATCCAACAATCCGACAGCAGCACCGTCCCTGGCCAATGCCAACGCCAGGTTGGCCGCAACGGTGGATTTCCCCACGCCGCCCTTTCCGCTGGCTACGGCGATCACGTTTTTTACATGCGGCAAAAGGTTTTTGTTATCATTGCGGTTGGTCGTTACCCGGGAACTCATGTGCGCCTTCACCTTCAAATCCTTATCAATCAGGTGATGAATGGCATTGACTGAGGCATTGCGGATCTGCTCCTTCATAGGGCAGGCGGGGGTAGTTAGTTCCACCGTAAAGGAAACCTCTCCTTCCGCAACCTCCACATCTTTCACCATATTCAAGCTAACGATGTCTTTACCGAAGTCGGGATCAATCACATTACTGAGCGCCTTTATCACTTCTTCTTTTGAAACCATTATCTTTCAATTTTTTGTTAAAATTCAATAATAGCTACAAAGTTAGCCTAAATACCGCTTATTTTGCCCCCTGCAATCTGTATTTTCTCTATCTTAACATATTTCCCATCAGAATGTTATCATAGTAAATGGTGTACCTTTGAGAGCACGATGATTAAAAAATTTTACATATTTTTTTTCATATTGGCGGTCCCCTTTTTCGGGAATGCCCAACAACGTAATACCCAGGATTCGCTGGTCGAAGTTTCCGGGGTCACCCTGACAGCTGACAGTTCTCTGGTCATACCCGATGTAAGCATCTTAATACAGGGGAAAAACCGGGGTACCATGTCAAATGATGAGGGAGTCTTCTCCATCGTAGCGATCAAAGGAGATGTGCTGGTCTTCAGTGCCATCGGTTTTAAGACCAAACAAATAACGATTCCCGCCGACCTTCCCGGAAACCATTATGGCATGGCGCAGTTGATGGTGCAGGATACCACCTACCTGCCAGTTACTGTGATAAGGCCCTATCCCAGTAAGGACGAATTTGAGGACGCCTTCCTGCACTGGAATATCCCCGATAATAAATATGATATCGCGCGTAACAATACCTCTCTGGATAAGTTGAAGGCCCTGGAGTATTATACGCCGCCTGATGGCGGTGAAGGTGTTAACCAGACCTTTAACCAGCAATTCCGGGCCGCCCAGTACAAGGGAGGTTTCCCGCCCATGAACATCTTCAATCCGCTGGCCTGGGCGAAATTCATTAAGGCGCTGAAGGACGGCGACTTCAAACGAAAAGACTGATTTGAAGCCCCCTACCGGCGGCCCGCGGCAATATTTCATCAGCAAAATGACTGGGAGCATTGGTTCACTTGCCCTGTTTTAGTGCCGAAATAGAATCTTATATTTGTTTGCACACCAGCCGCAAAAAAGCATTCATGGAGCAACATTTACCCTTTCTGATATCCGACCTGGCCCTGATTTTAGTGGCTGCCGCCCTGACGACGCTGCTTTTTAAAAAATTAAAACAACCAATTGTCCTGGGATACATCATCGCCGGGGTGCTTGTAGGCCCGCAGGTCCACGTGATCCCCACGGTTACCGACCAGGCCAGCATTAAGATATGGGCCGAGATCGGCGTCATCTTTTTACTGTTCAGCCTGGGACTCGAATTTAGTTTCAAAAAGCTCGTGCGGGTAGGTGGTACCGCTTCCATCACTGCTCTTACAGAAATCGTTTTTATCGTCGTGGCGGGTTACTTTGTGGGACGCTGGATGGGCTGGAAGCCCATAGATTGTATTTTTCTGGGCGGTATGCTGGCCAGCTCCTCGACCACAATCATCATCAAGGCCTTTGACGAACTGGGAATCAAGACCAAAAAATTCGCCAGAATAGTATTCGGCGTCCTGATCGTGGAGGACATCGTGGTGATTCTGCTGCTGGTGCTTTTGCCGACCATTGCCATCAGCCAGCAATTTCACGGTTCCGAACTACTGGGTACCGTTTTAAAATTGGTTTTCTTCCTGCTGCTATGGTTTCTTTTGGGTATCTTCCTGTTGCCGACCTTTTTAAAAAAGGCGGCGGGGCTGCTGGATCCCGAGATGATGCTGCTGCTCTCCATAGGGCTGTGCCTGGCCATGGTAGTACTTGCCATCGCGGTGGGCTTCACCGCCGAGCTGGGCGCCTTTGTCATGGGTTCCATTTTTGCCGAAACCACCTCCTCGGATAAGGTTGAACACATCCTCCATTCCCTGAAAGATCTCTTCGGTGCCGTCTTCTTTGTATCGGTGGGCATGATGATCGATCTGCATACTATTTGGGAATACCGCGTGCCCGTCATTGTGATCACACTGCTAACCATCTTCGGGAAATTCTTCAGCACCTCTCTGGGTGCCTTATTGTCCGGGCAACCCCTGAAACAGTCGGTACAGACAGGGATGAGCATGGCGCAGATCGGCGAATTCGCCTTCATTGTCGCCACCCTGGGGCTTACCCTGGGTGTCATCAGTGATTTTCTCTTCCCGGTGGCAGTAGGCGTTTCGGCCATCACCACCTTCACCACCCCTTATATGATCCGTTATTCAGAACCCTTCTACCAATGGATCGAAAAAATACTCCCGGGAAGGTGGATCCATTTTTTGAACCGGTACAGTTCCGACGTCCAAAAAATACCAACCGTCAGTGGCTGGAAACAATTGCTCCGCACCTATGGGCGTGTCATTATCCTCAATGGTGTCATCAGCATCGGCATCATCCTTTTGTGCAGTATCGGGCTCACACCTCTTTTGGACAGCCAACTGCCTCCGGGCTTATGGAAGAACCTGGTACTGGCGGTCATCGCCCTCATTTTGCTGTCTCCTTTTCTATGGGCGTTGGGCTTCCGCCCCCTGGAGCGGATCTCCTTTTCAAAGCTCTGGCTTGACAGCAAGCTTAACAGGGGGCCCCTGGTACTGTTGGAAGCACTGCGCATGGGCATTGTCGTGTTATTGATCGGCTTCTTGCTGGACCGGCTGTTTTCGGCCTCCGTTGCCATTCCCGTCGCCGTTATTTGCATCATTTTGCTGATCCTGTTATTTTCAAGAAAATTACAGCACTTCTATAACCGCATCGAAAAACGTTTTTTACTCAACCTGAATGCAAAAGAATCGCAGGAGAACAGGCAAAAAATAAACATTGGGCCCTGGGACGGCCACGTGGTTTATTTCGACATCCCGGCCGAAGCACCATTTGCGGGAAGGACACTGAAAGAAATGGCCTGGCGCGAAAAATACGGCGTCAATGTAGCTTTGATCGAACGGGGCTCCCGGCTATTGCAGGTGCCTGGCCCGGAAGAACGGATATTCCCTGCCGATCGCATCGCCGTGATAGGAACGGATGCCCAGTTGCAAAGCTTCGGTCAGCTCATCGAGCACGCGAGACAGCAGGCCCCTGCCGACAGGCAGGAGTCTATCGGTTTGATGCAGTTCCTGGTCAAAAATAATTCCCCGCTCGCGGGTAAAAGCATTCGTGAATCCGGCATCCGTGAGCGCGGTAAGGGCCTGGTAGTAGGGGTGGAACGAAACGGCGAAAGACAACTGAATCCGGATTCATCCTTCATTTTCCAACCCGAAGACCTGGTTTGGATCGCCGGCACCAAGGATGCAATCCATTCATTTAGCTAAAACCAAGCGGTTATCCTGGCCCGTAGCGTGCAAGGAATATCTCTGTATTCGGCGTTTTTTCATGGATTCTGTTATATTTGTCAAGTTCTGAATAATTCGTGCCATAACCCTGCCCCATGGAAAATCTTCAACAACTCATTATAGATCTCGCGCTGATCCTGGGGGCTGCCGGTATTATTATCCTGATCTTTAAGAAGCTGAAACAGCCCGTGGTGCTGGGCTACATTATCGCCGGGCTGTTTGTCAGTCCTAATTTCAAGCTTTTCCCCACC